>JAJYBW010000294.1 GCA_021778815.1 Acidobacteriota bacterium
CTCCCCACCGCTTGAATGCCGTTATAGATCAGGAACGTTGCAAGGCCGCAGGCCATCATGGCGACAATAGAACCCAGCGTCACGGCGAGGTGAAGGTGAAACCAGCCGCCCAGCCCCACGTCGTAGTTGAACCAGGAAAGATTCAGCCTCGGCCATAGATAGGCCGCGTATTGCGACAATCCCACAGCTCCGGAAGCCGTCGATAATGGCGCGCTGAACGTCAGCTGCCATATATAGAGGAAGGAAAGCAGGCGTCCCCACCGCTGCACGCCATATAGTCGATTCAGATATAAATAGCTGCCGCCCGATTCCGGAAAACGTGTTCCCAGTTCGGCCCACACCATGCCATCGCACAGTGCCAGCACAGCTCCGAAAATCCAACCCAGGATGGCTCGGTTTCCCAGCGCGACCACCATCAACGGCAGCGTGATGAAAGGCCCCACGCCAATCATGTTCAGCACGTTCAGATTGATCGCGGTGGTCAGTCCGATGCCGCGTACCAGCCCGGTCGACCCGGTGGTGCCGCCGGTTGCTGATGCGGATCTGGTTGAAAATTCCTTGGCCATCCGTCGGTGTCCTGTGAGAGAAACTGTCCTGCGTCTGAGATTATGGAATGAGCGAAAAGGTTGACGATACCGGCCGATCCGCGAATCGTTGTAGAAGCGATCAGTGTCCAATCATCATTGCATGTTGTTTCAGAATCGCACTACCGTGTCATCCACAAAGGTCATACGAATGAATCGATGCTCCGCGCAACAATCCATCGGCGTCACCCTGCTTGCATGCATGGCATGGATCACGATACCAGTTTTCAGTCAGACTTCCGCCAAAGTTGAGCCCGATCCCAACGCTCGCGCCATCCAGCTGAATCGCGGCGCGGCGGCCCTTTCTCGCACGCTGCGCGAACTGCATACACGGGCCAGCCTGATTATGTTTACCGCGCACCCGGACGATGAGGACGGCGGCGTGCTGACGTACGAGAGCCGCGACGTCGGCGCCGATACCAGCTTGTTTACGCTGAATCGTGGCGAGGGCGGCCAAAACGTGATGTCGTCGGATTTCTGGGACCAGCTAGGAATTCTTCGAACAGATGAGTTGCTGAAAGCGGACCGCTATTATGGCGTCCACCAATATTGGTCCCGCGCCGCCGATTTTGGCTTTACAAAAACCAAAGAGGAGGCGATGGAAAAGTGGGGGTACGACCGCGTGCTCTATGACTCGGTTCGAGTGATTCGCATGACTCGCCCCCTTGTGGTCACGTCTGTATTTTCCGGCAATGTATCCGACGGACATGGCCAGCACCAGGTCGCAGGTCAGATGGCACAGGAGGTCTATAACGCCGCCGCCGATCCCAAAATGTTTCCCGATCAAATCCGCGCCGGCCTTCGCCCGTGGGCTCCGTTAAAGATGTATGTGCGCACTCCGTTCGCCACCATTTCTTCGAAGGGCGTGTTCGACTACGCCACCGGCCATTGGGCGCCCGCGCGCTTTCATGACTACATCAACAACACCTGGATTGATGGCAAGCCGACACCAACTCTATCGATTCCTGCCGGCCGGTATGATCCTTCGGTTGGCCTCTCTTACTCCCAGATTGCAACCGAAGGATGGGGCCAGCAAAAGTCGCAGAATGGAGGCTATGGGATTCCTTCTCCCGGCCCCGACGCATCGCCGTATCGCTTGTATGCATCACGCGTCGCCGCAAAAAATAAGGAGACAGGTTTCTTCGACGGAATTGATACGTCGCTCGCAGGAATTGCGGACAACGCTCCCGCGGACCAGGCTGGCTGGATTCGCCCCCAGCTCATTTCCATCAATGCGCTCGTGGAGCAGGCCACACACAATTATTCCATCGACGCACCGGAAAAGATCGCGCCGCTGCTTGCCCGGGGACTGGTAGAGACCGAAGCGCTGATGCAGCAAATTCAACAGAAGCCGCTACCGGAAGATGCTCGTTACAACATGCTGCACGAGCTTGGCGTGAAGAAAGTTCAATTCAATACCGCTCTCGCCGAGGCGCTTGGCCTCAGCATGGAAGCGGTGGTCTCAAACGGCGACGGCGCGGGCCGAGGGCACTACGGCAGAGGAAGTTCGAACACATTCCAATCCGCCATTCCAGGACAGTCGTTTCAAGTCAGCGTACGCCTTGCCGACCAGGGAACCGATCCCGTCACAGTGAAGAATGTCCATCTCGTCACCACGCCGGATAAAGACTGGAAGCTCGAGTGGCTACCCCCTGCGCCGATCGAATTGAATGCCGACGATACAGAGGACGCAAAGTTTTCCGTTACTGTTCCCGATGACGCGACCATCACTAAGCCATATTTCACCCGCCCCAATCTGGAGCAGCCATATTACGACGTATCGAATCCGGAATATCTGAATCGCTCGTGGATGCCGTATCCTCTCGCCGCGATGGCCACATTCACGTATAAAGGCGCAGAGGTCGTGCTGGATCAGGTGGTGCAGACGGTGCATTCGGTGCATGGATACGGACCCGTTCTGGATCCTATGCTAGTGGCACCGGCAATTTCTGTATGGGTGTCGCCGAAGGCCGGCATCGTTCCACTAACAAGCAAATCGTTCACAATTCGTGTCCAAATTCGCAGCGATGTTCAAGGTCCGGCGGCCGGAGACGTTTCCCTGAATCTGCCTGAGGGCTGGACATCCAATCCGGCGAAGGCCGGATTCGCCACCCAGCAAAATGGCGGCGAACAGAACATTGAATTCAAAGTTGTTCCAAAACAGGTTGAAGCCAAGCCGTACCGCATCACGGCTGCGGCGTCGTACCAAGGGCATACGTACACCTCAGGCTCGACCGTGGTTGGATATCCCGGCCTTCAGTCCTATCCGTACTATCGGGACGCGACCTACCGAACGACCGGAGTCGATATCACGATTCCGTCTGATTTATCCGTGGGATATGTTGCGGGAACAGGCGATAGTCTGGCGGAGTCGCTGCAGGAATTAGGAATTCAAACTGCGTTTCTATCCCCTCAAGATATAGCGACTGGAGACCTCAATCGTTTTCGCGCCATCGTGCTCGGCGTGCGTGCGTATGCCGTTCGACCTGAACTGAAAACTTTCAATGCGCGACTGCTCGACTATGTCAAAAATGGCGGCACGCTTATTGTTCAATACAACCTGACGGAGTTAGGCGATAGCTCGGGCCCCTATTCATTCCAACTTGGCGGCAATCCAGAAAAAGTAATTGATGAAAACTCGACAGTTACTTTTGCGGATCCCTCTTATCCCGGGTTAAGCTGGCCCAACAAAATTACCCAGCAGGATTTCACTGGCTGGGTGGAAGAGCGCGGCCACGGGTTCATGCGCAGTTGGGACTCGCACTACGTCGCGCCCACGGAGACGCACGATCCCAATCAGGATCCACAAAAGGGTGGCCTCCTGATTGCTCCGTATGGAAAGGGTTTCTACGTCTACGATGCGTATGCGTTCTATCGCCAACTTCCGGAAGGTGTCCCGGGAGCCTATCGCATTTTCGTTGATTTACTCAGTTTGTCCAGTAACCCTGGCATGCAGAAGTTATCGGCCACCGCGGCGAAATAAGTTCGCTCGTAGAATCTCGTCTCTGTTTTCGTTGGTGGCGCAAAGTCCCTGAAGGAAGTCGCGATGCCGGGTTGAAAACCATAGCGACTATTTCAATTCGCCCGCAGAATCATCGGTGGCAGGGAACGCTTCTGCCTTGCGGCTACCATCTTTTTGCTTTAGCAGGATTTGGATTTTGCCTTCTGCTGCTTCCAAATCTCCCTTGCAGGCATTGGATAATTTGACGCCTTCTTCAAAGAGTCGCACGGACTCTTCCAGCGGCAGGTCGCCGCGCTCCAGCTTGGCGATAATCGTCTCCAACTGCTTTAAAGATTCTTCAAAGCTTGCCAAGATTGACTCCCTGTTCGGCTTCCTGCCGCACTTTTTCTTTTGATTCAACCGCAGTTGACTGGGCAGTCCGCCTGGACTTGTTGGGCAGCACGCTTTCCATCACAGTCAACGCCGCTTCGAATCGGCCCGACGGTGCGCTGACCTGAACGCCCTGCACCATATGGCGTGCCGCGATCAGCATTTCCTGGGCAATTTTCACGCCTTCCGCGCGCGCCAGCTCCGGTGTATCTGCCTGCTGCATGCGCAGCAGAATTTCATCCGGCACAAAGACGCGCAGATCGTTGCGCATAAACTCCGCATTGCGCAGACTGATCAACGGCCAGATCCCGGCAATTACCGGCAGTCGAAACTGCTCCACCCGCTTCAGAAAAGCTTCCAGCAGCCGCAAGTCGAACACCGGCTGGGTGATGGCATACTCTGCCCCGGCTTCCACCTTGTAGGCAAATCTCCGTACCTCATTATCCAGATCGGGCACACCGGGATTGGCAGCGACACCGATCGCAAATCCAGTGGACGCGCCGATTGAATTGCCTCCGATATCCAGACCACTATTCAGATTGCGAACAATGTTGACCAGCCCAATCGCATCCACATCGAACACGGCGGTCGCATCCGGATAATTTCCCAGCTTGGGCGGATCGCCAGTCAGGCAAAGGATGTTGCGCAGCCCCAGCGAGGCCGCTCCCAGCAGGTCCGACTGAATGCTTAATACGTTGCGATCGCGACAGGTGTAGTGCAGCACGCTTTCGATGCCG
>JAJYBW010000295.1:0-735 GCA_021778815.1 Acidobacteriota bacterium
AAGCGCCCAGGAAAATGGCGGCGAACCCGGCGAGGGCGATGTTTCTGACTTTTTTTGTGAAGCTGTGGGAGGTGCGCAGCCATTGCGCGGTGAGAACACCGAGAAGTGTTGTCGCGATGGAGGGCAGCGTGCTGCCGAGACCGGTGATGTCGTGGGTTCCGTCGGAGAGATGGGATGCGGAGAACAAGCTGCGGTCGACCCAGAATGCCAGGTTGTGCAGCGGGTCCATGAAAGGCACGCCGTGGGTGGGGACGCCGTAGCCGGGGACGGGCACGAAGCGCAGCAACATCCAGTAGCCGATCAGGATTGCGAGGAACAGCGCCAATTTATCGCGCCATCCCTGGCTGAACAGATAGAAGGTTGCGACGACGAAGTAGCAGACGGAAATGCGGGGAAGAATTCCGAAGAAACGCATCGTGTGCAGGTTGAAGAAGGGAAAGCTGTTGACCAGGATGCCGAGCAGAAACAGGATGATAGTTCGCCGGACGATCTGCAGAAATAGGGTTCTCTTGGGTATGCCGCGAGAGAGCCTGGACGATGTCGATATGACGGTGGTGATCCCGATGATGAACAGGAAGGTGGGAAAGACGATGTCGGTGGGGGTGCAACCGTTCCATGCGGAGTGAAGCAGCGGCCAATAGGCAGAACCAAAGTTGCCGGCGTCGTTGACCAGAATCATGAACGCGATGGTGAGGCCGCGGAGAAGGTCGAGTGAGAGCAGGCGGTGGGACGGCA
>JAJYBW010000295.1:745-4630 GCA_021778815.1 Acidobacteriota bacterium
CGAACTCACGGTTGCGCGATCCTCATTTCTTTCGAAATGTCGCTACTAGGACTTTCATTTTGTTGTGATTATAAGCGGTTCCACCTGGAACTTGACAACCACTAATTTCACTCGTAACGGAGGGCCTCGATGGGATCGAGATTCGCGGCCTTCCAGGCGGGATATATACCGAAGATAAGTCCGATCGCGCAGGAGACGCTGAATCCGGTGATGGCCCAGAAGGTAGAAACGAAGGCTGGAATGCTGGGCACAAGCAGGCGGACGGCGAAGGTCAAGATGCCGCCGACGACCACCCCAATCACCCCGCCCACCGCACAGAGAGTGACGGCCTCAATGGTGAACTGAAGCAAAATGTTGCGCCGGGTAGCTCCAATGGCTTTTCTGACGCCGATTTCCCGGGTGCGTTCGGTAACGGAAACCAGCATGATGTTCATGACCCCGACGCCTCCGACCATCAAACCGATGCTGGCGACGCCAATCATGAAGATGAAAATGCCGCCGGTGAGCTGATTCCAGATTCTGGTGAGGGCCTCGGGGCTGAAAATGGCGAAGTTGTCTTCCTGATCGAAGCGCTGCTTGCGTTGAATGCGGAGGGTTTCTTCAATCTCGTCATAGACGGCCGCTTTGTTCTTTGGATCGTCATACTTAACGCTGATCAGCATATCCTTGCTTTCTGGATGGATCTTGTGAAATGTGCCGATGGGGAAATAAGCCGCATTATCTTCAGGATTCTTGCCGGAGCCGAAGGGAGTCTTTCGGGCCTCCATCACGCCGATGACACGAAACGCATCGCCGCCGATTTCGACTTCTTTGTCGAGCGGGTCCGCCCCGCGGAACAGTTGTTCAGCTGTATCGTGCCCGAGGATCACCACGTTCGAGTGGGCATCCTGCTCATATTTCGAGAAAAACCGGCCAACGGGGATGTCCACGGTGTCGACAATGGGCTCGGACACAGTGTCGCCTTCGAGGACAGTGTGCTGCACTTTGCGGTCCTTATATTTCACCGCAATATTGCCGAGATTCACGCCATTGTCCTGGTAGCGCAACTGGGGAGAGACGGCGACAACGTGCGGCAACTCGGCGAGCGCATCGGCATTTTCCGGAGTCAGTTGCTTGCGGCCCAGCATTTCCGCAGTGCGGCGAACATTGATGAGGGGGAGACGAGCCACCCAGTAGACATTGGAGCCGAAGGAGGCAACGAAGGTTTCCACATCGCGATTGAGGCCGTTGATAAAGGACGACAGAGTGATGACGGTGGTCACGCCAATTACGATTCCCAGGATGGTAAGGCCGGAGCGCATTTTGTTGGCGCGCAAGGTATCCATGGCCATACGGATGGATTCGCGAGAATCGCTGGCTCGCATAGCTGAAACCTCACAACCTGCAGATGCGGCGTTTGCAAGGAGGCTAGCACGACAGATCGGCGGACGGGAGATTTTTCGACGACGTATTACTTACGCGGGGTGGACTCGATTGGGGATGAGGGGCTAGTGCGAATGGGCATGGGCGGCGGCGAAGGCTTCGTCGGTGGGCAGGCACCCGTCTTCAACAGCGCAGCCAGCGTCATCGCGCATTTCAAACTGGATGGTGGTGTGGTGGATGTTGAAACTATCTCCCAGGCGATGATTGATATCGGCCAGAATGCGGCGGCTTTCAGAGGGCGGAATATCGGAAATGGTCACGTGACAGGCGAGCGCGTTGAGATGCGAACAGACGCACCAGACATGCAGGTCGTGAACACCGCAGACCCCGGGCACCAATTGCATGGCATCGCGAATCTCGGTGAGAGAAAGATCTTCCGGAGTGCCTTCCAACAGGATGTTGAGGGTTTCGCGCATGATGGACAGCGAAGACCAGAAGATGAGCACGGCAATGATGAGAGACAGCAGAGGATCGACCCACTGGGTGCCGGTCAGGGCGATGGCCAGGCCGCCGGCGATGACGGCGGCGGTGGAAAGCGTATCGCCGAGCATGTGGATGAAGGCGCCGCGAATGTTGACATCGTTACTGACGCGCGAGAGCATCCAGGCGAGAATGCCGTTCATGACGACGCCGACGGCGGCGGTGGCCATCATGAGGCGGGGCTCGACGACCTGGGGATGCAGAAATCGATTGACGGCTTCGATGGCCAGCCAGATGGCGATGCCGATCAGGGCGAGCGCGTTGATGAACGCTGCCAGGACACCGGCCCGGAGGTAGCCAAAGGTCTTTTTGTCGGTGGCCGGACGGCTATGAAAATAGACGGCGACAAAGGACAGCAGCAGGGCCAGAAAGTCGGAGGTATTGTGTCCGGCTTCGGAAATCAGCGCCAGACTGTGGGCGCGAATTCCCACCACCAGCGTGAGCAGAATATAGCCGAAGGTGAGAACCAGCGAAATTCGAAGGATGCGCTTGGTCTTGTCGTTGGCTGGCGCATGCACATGCATACGATTATTTTACCGCTGGAGGCGCCGGCGCGAGCGATGCTGTGATGGCGACAATCTCGGGAACCAGGACGCGATTGGGGTGCTGCAATCCGCTCCAGCTTTCGGCGACGATGATGCTGTTGGCTGGATTTTTTGGGTCGTAGCGCACGGAAGCGGGACGACCGAGGCAGGTGGCATCAATCAACGCAGTGCCCTTGAGAAAGGCAAGGTCCTGGGCGCACTCATAACTGACACCGGAGATGTAATAGCGATACATCAGCGTTCCCAGGTCGCTGGAGTTGGGCTGCTCGGACCAGTCGAGCACGGAACCGTCGATGATGCGGCCGTGGAGAACCAGGTGTTCGCGGCGCAGACGTTCTCGTTCCTCAGCGGACTTGCGATGGGTGAGGGCCCACCAGAGGACGACGCCGCCTACGGCAGCGACAGAAGCTGCGGTGGTGGCAAGGACAGGAGCGTGGTGCGATAACCAAGATTGCATACGGTGCTCGTCGAATGTATTTGTGCTGGTGCGAGCTACTCCTGAGGATATCGGAAGTGATGGGCGGGAGGGTAGGGCTTCGAGCAAAAGTGGTAAACAATTGCCTTATAATCGTAGTTGACGATGTTCGAACCTAATTTGCACCCGGATGTGCGCCCCGCCGCAGCCGGTTCTTCCGTCTCCCGCCGCAGAATTGCTTCCAGCCAGCGAACTGGACCTGAACGAACCAGAATTCGTTCGACTACGGTGTTGTGCGTGCGCCGCAACGATCGCGTTGTCATGGCCGCCGACGGCCAGGTAACGCTGGGCGAGAGCGTGATTAAACATTCGGCCCGCAAGATTCGCCGCCTCTATCAGGACAAAGTGCTGGCAGGGTTCGCCGGATCGACGGCGGACGCCTTCTCGTTATTCAGCCGGTTTGAGGCCAAACTGGAGCAATATGCCGGAAACCTGGGCCGATCCGCAGTGGAGTTGGCGAAGGATTGGCGCACCGATAAGATGTTGCGCAATCTGGAAGCGCTGTTGGTGGTGGCGGATTTGCATCAGACGTATTTGATCAGCGGCGCCGGGGATGTGATCGAGCCGGATGAAGGCATTACGGCGATCGGCAGCGGTGGCTCGTATGCGCTGGCGGCAGCCAGGGCGCTGATTCAGAACACGGACATGCCAGCGCGCGATATTGCGGAGAAGTCGTTGCGCATCGCGGGCCAGATCTGCATCTACACCAACGATCAAATCACCATCGAAGAACTATAGGCCTGTCTGGCCGCGGCCCGGAGGCTGCGGTGCAGAACGAGGAGTGGATATGGCCATTTATTTACCTGGAGTGGAAGAAGACCAGGCGCTGTCGCTGGACGAAATGACGCCGCGGCAAATTGTGGCGGAGCTGGACAAATATGTGGTGGGCCAGCACGCTGCCAAGCGCGCGGTGGCGATTGCGCTGCGCAATCGCATGCGTCGCCAGAAACTGGGGCCAGAGCT
>JAJYBW010000296.1 GCA_021778815.1 Acidobacteriota bacterium
AGTTATCAATAACGGTGGCAACTTCTACTTGTTCTGGACTTCTTCTGTAGGATCGGATCACCCGTCCACAGCAATGTACACGTACATCCTCAGAGGTCCCCAGCGTGGCTGAGGGCATGATCATTTCAACTTCAATTGCGCTTCCCGCTTCCAGAATGCGAGAAAACGAAAGTAGTAAACCACTCGCGGAAACATTAATCGTCTCGGCTTCCTCTTCGCCCGTTTCCGTCTGTACCTTCACCTTCATCCGTACAGGAAAACGGACAGAATTTCGCAATTCCAATACCGAGCCTGAGTGAGTGTGAGCGTTCTTGTGAACTGGTTCATGCACGGGACATCACTCCAACTCGAATTTGGACAGAGCCAAATCGGCTCTCTCTGCAAGTTTGTTCTGAGAATTCAGAATACATGGATCAGTCACACTTGCACAGTTACTACTAAGAGTCACGACGGTAACTTAGCAGTTATTACTGATAACAGGCAAGTGGCCGAGATTCGGTAATCCACAGGAATTTTTGCCAGATCAACAATCAGACCAGTAAGTCGTTTTATATGAATGGTTTATAAGGAATAAACTCGGCCCTATCCAATCGGTACGCCGCAGCGCACCCGTAACATCATGGACACCATTTTCTGGCAGTTTCTCGTATACGACCCAGTGCAAATCAGGTCAACAGGTAGGCTTCGCATCAAGTCCGCGGCGGCGCAGAGCCGGCGAGATCATCACTTTCCAAGCGCCGTTTCCCGGTTAAGATTCGCCTTGATACTCGCAACAACGCTTTCGGTGATGTCCCTACCACCACGGAGAGTCTCGTAGATCCGTTGGGGAGTTCGGATCAGACCCCAAGGGAAGTTCCACCAACCCAATAAGAACGAAAGCAGCGCGTAGGGCAGTCCCCGCTTGAATGCGCTCTGCCCCGGCCTCAGAAAACATACCTGCGAGCGGCGAAGATACGCCACAATCAGCACGGAGACGACATAGTCAAATACCACGAAGCGGGCGCCACGTTCGACCTCAAAGAGCACCTCCCCAGGACTCATGCCCCCGGTCACTTCGCGCAAACTAGACCGCTTCAGCTTTTGACGAAAGGGTATGGATTGTGGCACTGGCATGACAGCAATGTAACACTCCACCGCCAGTTCGTTGACCAGCGCGGGAAAGG
This sequence comes from Acidobacteriota bacterium, assembly GCA_021778815.1. Lineage (GTDB taxonomy): Bacteria > Acidobacteriota > Terriglobia > Terriglobales > Acidobacteriaceae > JAKAAZ01. The sequence goes on from JAJYBW010000296.1 coordinate 1,164, forward strand.
GCCCACGATCACAAAAAAGCGAGCGCGGAAGTCACCCTGGCCGGATAGCTGAACCAAGTCAGCTGCCGATGACGAAGCTCCCCCTACCAGAAGTGATTGAGCGGACCATTCCCTGCTCCGATCGGATACGCGTGCCGCAGTGCCTCCGTAACATAGCTCTTGGCACGCTCCACTGCCTGCCAAGCCTTATCTCCCAACGCGATTCGTGCTGCCAGGGCAGACGAGAAAGTACACCCCGTCCCATGCGTCGAGGTCGTCTGAACCCATTCTCCCGGGAACCATCGGAATGTGCCATCAACCAGCAGCAGATCGTCCGGCGTTTTCGCATGTCCGCCCGTCACCACGATCTTCAACGCTGAATTTCCACAATCGGCCGCCATCCGATGCAACTTCTGCGCAGCTTTCTCCGTTTCTTCGCTATTTGCGGGCACCAATCCCCCCGTCAACGCGGCCAGCTCCGCCAAATTTGGCGTAATCCAGTTTGCCCGAGCCAGACCTGCTCGGCGCAAGATCTCGCATCCCCTGGCGTCCAGTAAGTCTTTGCCAGAACTGGACTTTATCAATGGATCCAGCACGACCGGCACGCTTTTTTGTCCCTCCAGCCATGCGATGACGGCGGCGGCTACGGCTTCCGTGCCCAGCATTCCCACTTTAATCGCGTCGAAGCGTACATCCTGTGCCAGACACTCCAGCGTCTCAACCACGGTGCCTGGGTCCAGCCCAATGACCTTTCGAACTCCCAGGGTGGACTGGATGGTCAGCGCTGTGATGGACGCCATGCCGTAGACTCCCAGCGCGGCAAAAGTTTTCAAGTCCGCCAACACGCCCGCCCCGGCCGATGGGTCATAGCCGGCGATCGACAAAACGATGGGTACTGATCTTTGAGTAGCTGCTGGTTCAGAAATTGAAGGCGAGATTGACCGATCAGCTCCCGAGACGGAGCGATCTGGATCGGAAAACAGATTCAGCGGAGGCAGCAAGGCTTTTCCCGTGGTTCAAGGCCGCCGCCAGCAAGCTGGACTGGAGCGCCCTTTATGGGTACCACAACCGCTTTGATTTTGCAAGCGAAATTTAAAATAAGTCTATCTTTTTCATTGACTTAGACGGTTCTTTGCCGATAGACTAGGAGGAGTTTCGACGATGGGTATTCTGAATCCAAATACGACCTCGAATAGTGCGGACGGTCCTCTGTCCATCCGTCGCGCTGTCTCCATTACTGCGGGCCTGTTTTGCGGCATTACCCTGACGCTGCACTGCGTCCAGCCGAATCACGGTCCAGCGTCCGTACTGGCAGAAGCAACGACATCGACCCGCCCTGCAGCCGCCAAGGCGACGCCTCCTGCAGCACCCGCCAGGAAAATCCAGGATTGGCACCAGATCGGTCTCGCCTCCTGGTACGGGCGCGAGTTCCAGGGAAAAGAAACCGCCGATGGCGAGTCGTTCAACATGTACGACCTGACCTGTGCCCATCGCTCCTTGCCTCTGGGTACGTGGGTCAAGGTTACGAACCTGCATACCCGCAAGTGGATCGTGGTCCGTGTCAACGATCGCGGCCCGGTTCCCGATACCCGGATCGCCGACCTGTCTTCTGAAGCTGCCTACATGCTAGGGATGCGCGCCCGCGGTGTCACCCGCATCCGCCTCGACGTGATTGACCCCAAGGCTGCCTTCGAAATTGCCCGGCTTGACCGCATTCGCATCGCCCGCGAGGCCGCCGAGGAATCCAGCACCGAAACCGGCAACTAACTCTCGCCGCATTCGCCAAGCCTTCTGCCGCAACTGGACCCGACGTACCTCCGTTGCCGAGGATGGCGTCGGCGGCCATTGGGCGCCGATCCGTTTCATCCACCCCTCGGCCAGAAAAACCACGTCTCCGCCCCATCTTCTACCATTCAACCTGCCGGGCACCGCGAACAACCCGCCGCTACCCGCGTCGGCAAGAGAGGGAAAACCCATGGACTATAAATTCCTGACCAACCTGCAGGAAGAGCTCGCATTCCCCGAAAAAGGAATCTTGAGCCACATCCTGCAAAAGGACGATTACGTCAACATAACCTTGTTCGGCTTTTCTGCCGGAGAAGAACTTTCCTCGCACTCGGCCCCAACACCGGCCGTCCTCTATTTCCTTCAAGGCGAGGCCGACGTTCAGTTGGGCCCGGATACGGTAGCCGCCCTGGCTGGTTCGTTCGTCTACATGCCCCCGATGCTCCCCCACGGCATTCTCGCCAAAACTCCCGTGCGCCTGCTGCTGATCCAGATGAAGTGCCGACCTCAGTAGACCCACGCGCTCGAACATCCGGTTATCGCCTGTGACCTGACTCCACCACAAAAACAGAACCCCATCCCAGACGGGATGGGGTTCATGCGGTTTCAGGCCAAATCAAATTCCTTTGGCGTTAGAGCTTTTCGTGGAACTCGCACGCGGAGCAGGAGATGTACACCCCGCCCGGCACGCCGCGTTCACGATCCTTGACGCGCTTCACAATGCGGGTCGGCTTGGAGCACTTGGGACAATCGGTGCTCTTGGTGGTGTCCATTTCCTTTTTACGGTCACCGGTTTTCGCAATCTTTGCCATGATCTTTCCAATCTCCTTCTACTTGGCGATCCGCGTCGCCGCATCCTTCCCCACTTGACCTCGCACCATTCGCTTCGGCAGGTCTCAAAAAGACCAGACCACTGCGACAGGAGATGAGTGGGGTTGTCGGCCCTGAAACGAGCCAGAGCGGTCGCAAATCACTTGCACGGCTAGTTTACACCAAGCCGTGGGTCCCCACTACCCCACCCGCATGTCTCCGACCACGACGCATTCCGGATGCTGGATCGGGGGATTCGGCCCAATTTGCAGCAGCAGCAACCCGCTGCTGTCATTCCGAAGGCGGCGTATCCGATGCGGCTTCCTGTCGCACCGGACTTGTCGCATTCATCGGCGCAATCTGCACCAATCCAGCCTTCGGTGCCTCACCCGGCGGCGCCGACGCGGCTGCCGGCGGAGCCGGATGCATCGGATGACTCAGGTCCATCGGAATGCCGGCAGGTTTGATCTCCGGCTGGCTATATTTCCATGCCAGGTCGCTCGTCATGCGAATCAGAAAATACAACCCCACCCACAGCACGATCAACGTGATCAAGCTGCCTTCCGGGCCAAACTCCGCACCGGTCAGCCAGGTCGGTCCATCAACGTACGTCTGGATCACGCTCGAAACCTGACGGCTGCTCGCCAGCGGTTGGCCGAACAAGACCCCGATGCTTGCCGTCCAGGCAAAGTGCAATCCCCAGCCCAGCCAGAGTGCGTGGGTCCTCAAGTAGGCAACCGACAACAAAATCGCCGCCACAGCGCTAATCCACACCGCTGTCGGAGTCGAGCCCGGCGTCGTCGCACGCAGCGCTCCGAAAATCACAGCCGCCAAAATGGTCGCCGCGAACGGACCCACAGTCTCCACCAG
>JAJYBW010000297.1 GCA_021778815.1 Acidobacteriota bacterium
ATGCGAAAGATCGCAACATATGCAGGAATGTCTTTGTCCGGCAGCGTGTGATCCGATCCCTCTTCCATATACTCCTCCGTCACGCGCGTCACTGTCGTCGTCGAAGTCACCTTTCGGATAAAAATCAGCGCCGCCAGAATCATTCCCGCTTCCACCGCCACCGTCAGATTCACAAAGACCGTCAATGACAGCGTCACCAGCCAGGTGCCGATTTCCAGCCGCGACAGCTTCAGCAGTTGCGGAATCTCGTGCCATTCGCCCATGTTGTAGCAAACTACGATCAAAATGGCCGCCAGCGCGCTCAGCGGGATGAACTTTGCCAGCGGCGCAGCGACAAGCACAATGATCAACAACGTGGCCGCATGCACGATCCCCGCCAGGGGTGTCTTTCCTCCTGATCGTATGTTCGTCGCCGTTCGAGCAATGGCGCCCGTCGCCGGCAGGCCTCCAAACATTGGGGAGAAAATATTAGCGATGCCCTGGCCGATGAGTTCCACATTAGGATTGTGCGTGTCGCCGCTCATGCGATCGGCGACCACCGCCGACATTAACGATTCAATTGCGCCCAGCATTGCGATCGTGATGGCCGGCGACGTCAGGTTGCGGATGAGCTGATAACTCAACACCGGGGCATGGAAGTGTGGAAATCCGGATGGAATGCCACCGAAGCGCGTCCCGATCGTCTCCACTGGCAGCCGGAACATAACTACCAGCAAAGTTCCCGCGACCATGGCCACGATGTATCCGGGAATCCGCGGCCAAAAGCGCACCGCGAGAATAATGATCAGTAGCGATAGACAACTCAAGGCGGTTGTCATCGGAGAAATCGTTCCCGCACTGTGGGCCAGCACCTTGAACCGGCCGACAAAATCACCCGGCACTTTGCCCGTCTTCAGCCCGAAAAAGTCTTTAATCTGCGTGCTGGCAATCAGGATCGCAATTCCATTGGTAAAGCCGATCACGACCGGACGAGGAATAAATTTCACCGCAGATCCCAGTCCGCTGGCCCCCATCACGATCAGAATCACGCCCGCCATCACGGTGCAGACGAAGAGGCCATCCACGCCGTATTGAGTCACAATGCCATAGATGATGACGACGAAGGCGCCCGTCGGACCGCCAATTTGAAGCCGCGAGCCCCCCAGGGCGGAGATCAGAAACCCTGCGACGATCGCCGTGTAGATGCCCGACTGCGGCGGCATACCGCTTGCGATGGCGAAGGCCATGGCCAGCGGAAGGGCGACCATCCCAACCGTCACGCCGGCGATCAGATCCTGCATCAGGTCCTGCCGCCGGTAGCTTTTCAGCGCAAGAATCGACTTGGGTGTCCAATCCGTCAGGTTCACTTGGTCCCGTTCTTACTGGACTCGATTTGCGACAGCATGTCCCGTACTTCAATCAACTGGTTGTTGAAGATCCTGCGGGCGGCATCGAGCAGACGGAAGATCTCCCGGTCGCGCACCGAATAAAAAACGTTCTGTCCATCTTTTCTAGTATTCAGAAAATTTCGGCTCCGTAGCAGGGCAAGCTGCTGCGATACGCTGCTTTGTTCCACATTCAACCGCGCACTCAGCTCATTCACCCCAACTTCTCCGTTTCGCAGTTCGTCCAAGATTCGTATTCGCAAAGGATGTGACAGGGCCTTGAAAAACTCGGCTTTGAACTGGCTGACTTCAGACATATCGTAATATTACAATAATCTAATATATATTGCAGAGACACCCGAGTGCCGAAATCGCTCCCGACATTCAGCCGTTGCAGTCTCGGGTTCCACTGTCCACGCCCGTCAATTCCTTGGCAACCGTTCCGCCGGATTGGTGCTCTAATAAGATCAGTAAGAAACAAAACAAGTACGCACGCCGCACGACGGTATGCGAGTCTGGAGCTCATCATGGATTCATGGAAATTTTGGATGGCATTTGGCGTTGGCGTAGCAGCCGGAGCCGCAGTCGCGCTCTTGTACGCTCCCCAACCTGGCGACCGGACCCGTAAGCAGATCAAACGCGGGTTGGAAGATGCATCGGACCAGATCAAAAGCACGGCCGAGGATTTTAGCGAGAAGGCGGAGCAATACGGCAAGCAGGCGGAGCGCGCGATTCGTCGCGGACGCGAAGTTGTCGATGACACCCTGTCGAAGGCCAGCTCGGTTGCCAGCAAAGTATCGGGATTCATTTAGAGCGCCGACACGCTTCTCTCGTCAGATGGGTGTCGCTCCATAAGTGCGGGCCGCAAGCCCACAACAGCCGACAGGCTCAAAGCATCTCAGACGCCTGATATTTGGCTGACAAACAGAAGAAGCTCCGCCACGGCGGAGCTTCTTCTGTTTCTGCATTGCTTTTTCTTAGCTGCTGGAAAGCGAAATGCCTTCGGACGACCGTTCCGCGCCCTCGCTGCCAATCGGCCTGTAGAACAGCTGGTTGTTATCCAGGTAGACCTCAAGGAATGCAGGCCGCTCCTGAATATTGCCGGCAATTAACGCCTCCGACAAAGGATCTTCCACGTACTTCTGCAAGGCTCTCCGCAGCGGCCGCGCCCCGTAGGTGCGGTCGACCATGGTCTTCTCCAGGATCCACTTCTTCGCATCTTCCATTACGGAAATCGTAATGGCTTTCTGCGCCAGGTTCGCGTTCAACTGCTGTACCAGCAGCTCCATAATCTGGATCAGGTCGGAATCCGTCAGCGCCTGGAAGATGATGATTTCGTCCAGCCGGTTCAGGAATTCTGGATTGAACGTCCGCTTCACCTCGTTCCGCACCAGGTCTTCGACCTTCTCGGCCACCGTGTCTTCCAGGTTCGACTGGAAGCCCAGCCCCTGCCGCTTCTGCAGGTGCCGCGCGCCGATGTTCGAAGTCATGATCAGAATCGTGTTCTTGAAGTCGACCGTGTTGCCCAGCCCATCGGTCAATTGTCCATCTTCAAATACCTGCAGCAGGATGTTGAAGATGTCCGGATGCGCCTTCTCGATCTCATCCAGCAGCACCACCGAGTAAGGCGAGCGCTTTACGCGTTCCGTCAGTTGACCGCCCTCTTCGTAGCCCACGTAGCCCGGAGGCGATCCAATCAGCTTCGAGACCGAATGCTTCTCCATATACTCCGACATGTCGAAACGGATCAGAGCCTTGTCACTGCCGAACAGGAAATTCGCCAGCGAACGAGCCACTTCCGTTTTGCCCACGCCCGTCGGTCCCAGGAACAGGAATGAGCCAATCGGCCGGTTCGGCGATTTCAAGCCCGCGCGAGAGCGACGAATTGCCCGCGCCAGCGCCGAGATCGATTTCTCCTGCGAAATGATCCGCTTGTGCAGTTCTTCTTCCACCCGCAGCAGCTTCTGTGTCTCTTCTTCTTTAATGGAAGTGACCGGCACTCCGGTCCAGCGGCTCACCACATCTTCAATGTCTTCTCGCGTCACCACGCCCGCGGTCGAATCATCCAGGTGATATTTGTCGCGCAGCGCGCGCAAGTTCTCGCGTTCCTTCCGCTCTTCATCGGAATAGAATCTCGCCTTTTCAAATTCATGGTTCGCAATCGCGTTTTCCATGCGATGAACAATGAATTTGATCCGCTTTTGAATCTCCGTAATTTCTTCCGGCAGGGAAGTCTGGCGCAGCTTCACGCGCGCTCCCGCCTCGTCGATCAGATCGATCGCCTTATCCGGCAGGAAGCGATCCGGAATATAACGGCTGGAGTGGTACACCGCAAACTGGATCGAATCGTCGGTATAGCTGACCGCATGAAATTTCTCATAGCGATCCTTGATTCCCATGATGATCTTGACCGCGTCCTCTTCATTCGGCGGCGGTACTTTCACCGCCTGGAAACGCCGTTCCAGCGAACGATCCTTCTCAATCGACTTGCGATATTCCGCAGGCGTGGTCGCGCCGATGCACTGGATTTCTCCACGTGACAGCGCCGGCTTCAAAATGTTGGCAACATCCAGCGATCCTTCCGCAGAACCGGCACCCACCAGCGTATGCAGCTCGTCGATGAAGATGATGGAGTTCTGATTCTCCATCAGCTCTTTCATAATCGTCTTCAGCCGCTCTTCAAACTGTCCGCGATATTTTGTTCCCGCCACGATCAGTGACAGATCCAGTCCCAACACCCGCTTGTCCGCCAGAAAACTCGGAACATCGCCGTCAGAAATGCGCTGCGCCAGTCCCTCGACGATCGCCGTTTTTCCCACGCCTGGTTCGCCAATCAGCACCGGATTGTTCTTCGTGCGCCGGCACAGAATCTGGATGACGCGATCTACTTCCGCGTCGCGACCTACCAGCGGGTCCAGTTGATTGTCGAGCGCTGCCTGGGTCAGGTCGCGCGAAAATTCCGCCAGAATGCTCGATTCACGATTGCGCGCCGCCTGGGGTGCACGCTCCTGCGTGGTCTTGGCCAGCTCATCGCGGACCGTGGAAAGCCTCAGCCCGCGCTCCAGCAAAATCTCTGAAGCGAAGCATTTTTCTTCGCGCAGCAATCCCAGCAGCAAGTGCTCGGTACCGATGTGTTTGTTCGAGAGCCGCTCGGCTTCTTCTGCGGCATAGGCCAGTACGCGCTTGCATTCATTCGACAGCGGCAGATCCACCGAGGTCGAAACTTTCTCGCGAATCCTGG
>JAJYBW010000298.1 GCA_021778815.1 Acidobacteriota bacterium
GCGGCGGGTTTTGATCAGCAATGTAGTTGCGTCGAACGTCAATCCTCATCAGTGCTCGATATTGAGCGGCGTGCCCGACCACGCGATTGAAGATATCAAGATCAGCGATGTTTTTATCCAGCACCAGGGCGGGGGAACGCGAGAGCAGGCGGCACTGAATCCGCCGGAAGACGAGAAGGGATATCCCGAGCCGAATATGTTTGGAGTGACCCCCGCGCAGGGATTTTATCTGCGCCATGTGAAGAACATCGATATGAGTCATATTGAAATTGCGTCGCTGGCGCCGGATGGCCGGCCGGGTTTTGTGTTGGATGATGTGAAGGAGGCGGATTTTCTGCGCGTGAAGACGCAGAAAGAGGCGAGCGTGCCGACCTTTTCTCTGCACAACGTTGAAGGATTCAATTGCGCGCTGAGCCGCGGCGTGCCTGACACCGCGATAGCCAAGGTGAGCGAAAGGACGCTTTAAATCCAGCAGAGGTACACGTCATATGCAAACATCGCCCGAGGCATCGCGGAAGCCCGCCACTCAGAAGGCCCGCAATATTTCACTGTCTGGCTATGCGCTGATCAATTCTCCGCGACTCAACAAGGGAACGGCGTTTACCGATTCCGAACGCGATGAGTTTCATTTACACGGATTACTGCCGCCGCATGTCGGAACCCTGACGGAGCAGATTGAGCGAAGGCTGCAGGCGTTGCGCGAGCAGCCAACCTCGTTCCATAAGTACACATTTCTGCGCGACCTGCAGGATGCCAACGAGACGCTGTTCTACGCGTTATTACTGCAGAACATTGAAGAAATTTTGCCCCTGGTCTATACGCCCACGGTAGGGGAGGGGTGCCAGCGATTCAGCGAGATATGGAGAAAGCCGCGCGGATTGTTCCTCAGCTATCCCAACAAAGATCGCATCGAGCAGATTCTGAGCCACTCCCATTTCGACGGCGTGAAATGCATTGTGGTGAGCGACGGCGAACGCATCCTGGGCCTGGGCGATCAGGGAGCGGGTGGAATGGGTATCCCGATCGGAAAAATGGCTTTGTACACGGCGCTGGGCGGCATTCATCCGGAGCATTGTCTTCCGGTGATGCTGGATGTTGGTACGGACAATGAGGAGCGTTTGAATAGTCCGATCTACATTGGCTGGAGGCATCATCGGATTCGCGGCGAGGAGTATGACGCGTTCGTCGACACCTTTGTGAAAAGTGTCAAGAAGCGCTGGCCGCATGTGCTGTTGCAGTGGGAAGATTTTGCCGGCTTGAATGCCGCACGGCTTTTGGCTCGCTATCGAAGCCAGCTCTGCACGTTCAACGACGATATTCAAGGAACGGCGGCGGTGGCGGCCGCGACTTTGCTTTCGGCGATCCTGGTGACAGGCTTGCCGCTGGCGGAACAGAGAATTGTCATCTTTGGGTTTGGCACCGCAGGCATTGGCATCGCGAATATTTTGATGCAGCTGATGCTGGACGAAGGAATTTCCAAAGAGGCGGCCCGAAGCTGTTTCTACCCTGTCGATCGCTGCGGACTGATTACCGAGGATGGCAAGGATGTACGGCCGGAGCAATTGCCCTTTGCCCATGCACAGGAAGAAGTGCGAGCGTGGAAATCTTCCGGAGAAGATATTTCGTTGCTGGACGTGATGCGCCACGCCAAACCTACAGTGCTGATCGGAGTCTCGGGGCAATGCGGCGCTTTTACCCAGGAGGCGGTGCGCGAAATGGCGAGACACACTCCGCGGCCGATCATTTTTGCGCTCTCGAATCCTACTTCCTGCAGCGAAGCCACCCCGCACGACCTGGTGAACTGGACGGAGGGGCGGGCGCTGATTGGTACGGGGAGTCCATTCGAGCCGGTCGCGTTCAATGGTCGAAAGGTCACGATTGCGCAGCCCAATAACTCGTACATCTTTCCTGGGCTGGCTCTGGGAATCGTCGCATCGAAGGCGAGACATGTCACCGATACGATGATTATGGCTGCGGCGAAGGAGTTGGCGCGCCTGGTGCCGACCCACAACGACAAGAACGCAAATCTTCTGCCGTCGCTGTCTGACTCGCGTCATCTGAGCCGCTTGATCGCCAGGGCCGTGGGGAAGCGGGCGCTGCAGGATGGCGAGGCACAAATTGCGGACGAAGAAATGTTGGAGCGAGAGCTGGAAGCGAATATCTGGGAGCCGGTCTATGTGCCCTACAAACTTGCCCGCACGAACCCTAAGTGACAAGGATGAACAGTGCGGCGGGTGAATTTCTATCTTGTCCTTGACGTTCAGCGGCGTGAACCGTTACAGTGATGGCAGCGATGAATTTCTCGACCACCAGAATGGGCTGTTTGTGTTGCGTGTGTTGTACGCGCACACAATTTCATGCCTTCTGCAGGGTCGGGGTAGCATAAAAAGCTGAAAAGCTTCTAAAGTAACCCAAATCAGACGCCCACCGACGGAAGAGCCGTTCAGGTGGGTTTTTTATTGAGGCAGAGTCCCCACCCGTTCAGCAATCACCAAGAAGGGGAACAGGACTGCCGATGACACAATATTTATACGAAGAGGAATGCGATGCACCTCCCGCTTTTAGCGTGGAAGGATTGCCATCCGTGCCGCGATTGAGCCATCTCGAAAAGCTGGAAGCGGAAAGTATCCATATTTTCCGTGAAGCGGCTGCCAGCTTTGCCGCGCCAGTGATGTTGTATTCGATTGGCAAAGATTCTTCGGTTCTGCTGCGGCTGGCGCAGAAGGCTTTTTATCCGGGAAAAATTCCGTTCCCCTTGCTGCACGTTGATACCGGCTATAAATTCCCCGAGATGATTGAGTTTCGCGACCGCTATGTGAAAGAAATTGGCGCGGAATTAATTGTGCATAAAAATCAGCAGGCGCTGGATGACGGCGCCACTCCGTTTGCGCTGGGGACGCAGAAATGCTGCGGCCTGCTGAAGACGCGCTCGCTGCTGGATGGGCTGGCGGAGGGTGGTTTCGATGCGGCGTTTGGCGGCGCGCGGCGGGACGAAGAAAAATCGCGCGCCAAGGAGCGGATCTATTCTTTCCGCGATGCTGCGGGACAGTGGGACCCTCGCAACCAACGGCCGGAACTGTGGAACTACTACAACGGCAAACTGGACAAGGGCGAGCACATCCGAATTTTCCCGTTGTCGAATTGGACTGAGTTGGACATCTGGCTCTACATCTACAAAGAAAATATTCCTATCGTGCCGCTGTACCTGGCGAAAGAACGCGAGGTAGTGGTCCGTGGCGGATCGGTGCTGCTGACGCAGGGTCCCATCCCGTTGCTTCCGGGAGAAAAAACGGAGCGGCGCAAAGTACGCATGCGCTCGCTGGGTTGCGTTCCGTGCACTGGCGCCATCGCGTCTGAGGCTGATACTTTGCCAAAAATCATTGAAGAGATGTTCGGGTTCCATCGTTCGGAGCGGGAAAATCGCGCCATCGATCACGATCAGGAAGGCTCCATGGAAATGAAGAAGCGCGAGGGCTATTTCTAATGCATCCCCAGGCAAACAGTTCAAGCGCCGGCCACACCTTCGAGCAGTTTCTATCGCAGCATCTGGAGCGCGACCTGCTGCGCTTCACTACGGCGGGCAGTGTGGATGACGGCAAGTCCACGTTAATTGGGCGGCTGCTCTACGATTCGAAGGCGATCTATGATGACCAGTTGCAGTCTATCCAGCAGAGCAAGCTGAATCGTTCGACGGGACCGATGGATTTTTCCCTGTTGACGGACGGCCTGCGTGCCGAGCGGGAACAGGGCATCACGATCGATGTCGCGTACCGGTACTTTACGACGGCGCGGCGCAAATTTATCATCGCCGATACCCCGGGCCACGAGCAGTACACACGCAATATGGCGACCGGCGCTTCGACAGCGGATGCCGCTGTGGTGTTAGTCGATGCGCGCAAAGGCGTGTTGCCGCAATCGCGTCGGCATGCAACGATCGCGGCGCTGCTAGGAATTCCGCACATTATTGCGGCGGTGAACAAGATGGACCTGGTCGGCTACTCCGAAGAAGTATTTCGGAATGTGGAGGCCGATCTGCAGGAGCTGGCGCTGCAGATTGCTCCTTCTGGAGCGCAGACGATTCATTGCATTCCCATCAGCGCGCTCGAAGGCGAAAACGTCGTGACCCGCAGCGCGAAGATTCCCTGGTACACGGGACCGAGTTTGCTGGAGTATCTGGAAGAGATTCCGATTGCCGATGCGAACAGCCCGGAAGCTTTCCGCTTTCCTGTGCAATATGTGATTCGACCGGACGACAGCTTCCGCGGATTTGCTGGGCAGATCATCGCGGGTTCCGTTCGACCGGGCGACCGCGTAGTGGCGCTGCCTTCGAGGCAGAAGACGCGGATTCGCTCCATCGTCACCTTTGACGGGCCATTGTCGCAGGCGGGTACGGGATCCTCGGTCACGCTGCAACTGGAAAATGAATTGGATTTGAGCCGAGGGGATCTGCTGGTTTCTGAAGATGGCTTGCCGAATACCGCGAAGAAATTTGCTGCCAATGTGGTTTGGCTGCACGCTACTCCGCTTGACTTGCAAAAGAGATGGATTATGCGCCAGTCCACGGATGAGGTTCGGGTGCAGGCGACGAAGATTCGCAGCCGAAT
>JAJYBW010000299.1 GCA_021778815.1 Acidobacteriota bacterium
GCAAAATCCACTCCCCCCAGAACTGCTCCGGATCGGTCATCACTGCCAGCACCTTCTTCGCACGCGCAGCATCCGGCACCCCGCTGATCAGCGGGTAAAAATTGGCTGGGGTAATACGTGTCAGAAAATCGCCGGGTGAGCCATCGTCCTTGTCCCAAAACCGGCTGCAATAGAGGCCCAGCGCCTCGTTCCACAGCTTCGCATTGATGCGGGCGTTCATGTCCGCCGCGTCCTGGCGATAGCGTTTGGCGTCCTCCGGCCTGCCGATCGCGTCGGCAATCAGCGCCAGGTGATGCGCATCCATGGCCCACAACGAACACAGGTCGACCGCGTAGGCGTTCATCGTTTGGCCTACCATTTTTACGCCTTCGACACCTTCGAATTGCGGCGTGTCGTCCCAGCCGGTTTCATACTGCGCGGCCTCCATTTCGCCGGTGCTGCTGCCCCATTGCAACAGCCCGTCGTGCTTTGCGTTGCGCTGCTTCATCCACCATGCATGCCACAGCGTCAGCTTGGGATAGACCTCGTGTAGAAAATCGAGATCGGGCCAATATTGATGCATCTTCCAAACGCACAGCGAACCCACGGGCGGCTGCGACCTGTCGCTGCTGATGCCGCCATCATTCCAATGCGCGAAATTTGGGACCAGGCCGTCGGCACTTTGGTAGGAAAGAATGGCGCGCACGGTTTCGCGTCCCATTTCCGGGTTGTCCAGGCTGGCGAGCAGCCCGCTGAAAAAACTGTCCCAGCAAAAATACGGGCACGCGTTCGCGGAACGCACACCGAAGGTCCGGGAAACGCTGATCGCGAGCCGGTTGTTGTCGTTGGAATAGATCCGTGAGTTGTTCAGATTGTCCGCAATCGCGCCGAGGATATCGCCAGACGGTCCCTTTGCTTTGGGACGCCGATCTTCATAGGCTTTTTCGGCTTCGGCAAGGTGATGGTCGATGCCGTCGAACGCGGGCAGCTCTCCAAATCCTGCTACAAGGTAAGTTGGCTTGCCCGGACCTGCAAGAGCCACGGTGAATTGTGTTGCATCCGCGGACTGGACCGGGGGAATCGACTTGAGACGCCACGTCACAGTTTTTCCTGCGGGAAGCGTCGCCACACCCTTGACGCCATCGCCTTCGGCGGAAAATTCGCTGCTGAATCCCGGCCAGTTTTCGTTGAGGCTGAAACTCATCTCTCCCGGGTCCGACGCAAGCAGGCGTCCCACAATCCCATCGCCCACACGCGACCATTGAAACTCCACTCGACGCAAGTGTGCCGAAGCCTTCTCCGGCGAAAAGATAATTTTGTGAAAGGAGTCATCTGGCGCGACCGTTCCCGCGTTATAGGAGCCGCCCGGGTTGAGCACAAAACCCGCCGCATCCTCCCAAATGAAGGCAATGCCGTTGGGAGCCTTGTAGTAAAAATTGCCGATGCGTGTTGCGTCCGATTTCGACGGCCCAGGCGCTAATCTTGCCACGCCGCTGATCGCTGCGTTTAATCGGTGCCACGATGCCAGGCAAGCGGCGGACAGGCCTGCCAAAAAGCTTCTGCGAGATATCATGACCTATCCTCGATGGAGAACTCGGTTGCGCCGCTTTGCTGCTGCGCTTCCAAATGCTACCCTGTTAGTTGCGTGCCCGGTTCGTTCGCAATGTCGTCCATGCAGATGTTTCGCAAGTGGCTTGCCGGCTGTTGGTGGATCGAATGGCGTTACAGCGGGACCCATGGACGATGAATTTGCGGCTTCGATAGATCTCCACTCCAAATTGGCGGCGTAGCTCAGATGGTTAGAGCGACGGACTCATAACCCGTAGGTCAGTGGTTCGATTCCACTCGCCGCCACCACCACAAAATACAACGTCCTTTGCGGATTGATCGCCATCCGCCGCCATACTACGCCGCCCGGCGACGATTCGCCCACTGCAAATCCGCAAAAATCCGCATCCCTGGCCGGACTCTTCTCCGGTTTAAGATGGGGACTACCATGTTGCCTACACCCAACACGCTTTTGCTGCTGGTCGACGGATCCTCGCAGCGTGAGGCAGTCATGGCTCACTCTCCGTTCACCATTGGGCGTTCCCCCGACCGCGATCTGGTCCTTCCTTATCCGTACATTTCGCGCAATCACGCGGAGATTGTCTACGAAGGGGGCCAGTTCCACCTGGTCGACTGCGGCAGCAAGAGCGGCAGCTACATCAACGGCAAGCGGGTCGAGCGGCAGACATTAATACCGAACGATGTCATCCGGCTGGGCACGCTGCAGGGGCCGCTGCTGCGATTTGGCAAGGCAGAGGACACGACTTCCGTCCTCAGCGGTCTGCTGCATCGCGACCAACCAACGTCGGACCTGGAGAAACTCAGCTGGTTTCTTGATGCAGCACGCAAGCTGAACATGGTGGGGGCCGTCCACGAGATTCTTATTTCACTGCTTGAAACCACCATGCACCTGACTGAGGTGGAACGCGGATATGTCTTCCTGAAAGATGCGGCCGGAAATCTGCAGCTGTCCGTCGGGCGAAATATTCAGATGGAACCGCTCGAAGACGACTCCACCATTTCGCATTCCGCCATTCAACAGGCGATTCACAGCGCATCGGATTTTATTGTTACTGATACGCTCTCAGCTGAAGCCGGCTCACCATCGGCCAGCATTGTGGCCCAGAGCCTTCGCACTGTCATTTGTATTCCGCTGCGCAAGCGCTCCAATGACCCGAAGTCTCCGCTCGCGGAAATTCTCGGGATTCTCTACCTCGACAGCCGTCAGCAACGGCAAAGGTTGATGCGCGTCGACAGCGATTTGTTGAGGACGATTGCTATGGAAGCCGCGGTGCTGGTCGAGAATGCATCTCTCGCCAGCGCAGAGGAATCTGCCCGCCGCTATCGCGAAGAACTGGGCATTGCCGCTTCCATCCAGCAGGGACTTATGGCGGTGCGAATTCCTGAGTTGCCTTACGCGCGCGTTCTGGCGCATAGCGT
Organism: Acidobacteriota bacterium; assembly: GCA_021778815.1. Classification (GTDB taxonomy): domain Bacteria; phylum Acidobacteriota; class Terriglobia; order Terriglobales; family Acidobacteriaceae; genus JAKAAZ01. The sequence goes on from JAJYBW010000299.1 coordinate 2,968, forward strand.
TGCGTGCAAGGAGATTGGCGGCGATTTCTACGATGTCATCGCCACCGACAACGCCCTCTATGTCGTGGTCGCGGACATTTCCGGCAAAGGAGTTTCCGCTGCGCTGCTGGCCTCCACGCTCCAGGGACTGGTGCATGCCCAGGTACTGGCTGGATTGTCGCTGCCGCAGATTGCCATGTTTTCCAACAAGTACATCTGCGACAAATCGATTTCGAAGTATGCGACCTTGATCCTGTTGAAGCTGTCTCCGGATGGCTGCGTGGAATATCTCAATTGCGGGCATGTGCCGCCGCTGCGCCATCTAGCCGGCGAAATCGCGGTCCTGACCAACGGAAATCTGCCGGTGGGCCTAATGCCCGAGGCCGTTTATGCTTCGGAGACGATTCAAGTCGAGCCAGGGGAGCGGGTGCTTGTCTTTACGGACGGCGTCACCGAAGCGGAAGATCCTGCGGGAGAATTCTTCGGTGATGCGCGGCTTGAGGCCTCAGTGCTGCAGGGCGGCAGCATTCAAGATATCTTCCAGCAGGTGCAGCGCTTTATGGATACTGCCCCCGCGAATGACGATTGCACCCTGCTTGAGGTCTGCTTCGGGCGATGCCAGTGACAACCGCGCGACCCGCCGAACTCAAATTCGCCGCAGCGCCTCGGGAACACCTTGCGCCTCGGCATGCGTGACTCGATAGAGATGGAATCCGCGGGTGGCCAGACTGACGATGCCCGTTTACTTGTCCTGGGATATCGCGGCACGCTCCGCCCTATGCAGCGCGAGATGCTGCCGCCGGCAATGGAAGCGCTGTTGGAGCCGTGGCTGGCGCAGGCAGGGCATCGGCTGAACCAGCGCGTTCCTCAGGAGCACCGGGTGTTTCAGGGTGAGCTTGTTCCTTTGGAGTCGCTGCTTCCGCTGCTCCAGGACAGGCTTATTGGCATTCTTACTCAGGCTTTGGGCGCCATTGGCATCGACCCAAACGATCCGCCTGCGAGTGATATTTATCGCGACTTCCCCCTGCTGCCGTCGCTGATTCGCGGCGTAGTCTCGGAATGGGTCGCGGCCATCAGTACCTTTCTGCAGCGGCTGCATCGAGATCAAAGCTGGCTAGCCGCTTCGCTGCAATGCCCCCAGATGCCGCCGATCGGATCCATCTCCGCAACCGCGTCGGACATGCATGCCGGCGGTCATTCCGTGCTGTGTGTTTGCTTTCAGGGAGGCGGGTGCCTGTATTACAAGCCGCACCCGCTTACCGGGGAGTGGCTCTGGCATGAGCTACTCGAAGCCATCGCTGGTGTCGATCCGCAACTTCATCTGCCGGCGGCCCGCGTGTTCACGCGCGATGCCAACAGCCGCTATGGCTGGGTTGAATCGGTGTTTCTGGAAGAGAACTGGCTCTCCCATACCGCAGATGCAAGGCCTCCCGCCGCTGTCGACTATTGGCACATCGCCGGAGCGTTACTCTGCCTCGCGCAACACGTCCATCTCACCGACCTGCACCTTGGGAATATCGTCGCCACTGCCTTCGGGCCAGCGGTCACCGATGCCGAATGTTTTGCCACCCCCATCCTTCATCCAGCTCTCAGCGAGAACTCTTCAAAGCAGACAGATGCCCTTTTCGATGGACTGGAC
>JAJYBW010000300.1 GCA_021778815.1 Acidobacteriota bacterium
AACCTCCGTCGATGAGCTGACCGTGATTCTCAAGATGTCACCGGCCAGCGTGCGCCGCGACCTGGTACGACTGGAAGAACGCGGACTGGTTCACCGCACCCACGGGGGTGCCATGCTCGCCGGACAGGCTGTCTATGAACCTTTCCGTTTTGACGCATCCTTTGGTGTTCGCGAAGAACGTTTCGCGAAAGAAAAACAGCGCATTGCTCAAGCTGCGGCCGATCTGGTGCAGGAAAATGAGACGGTGGGGGTGACCGCCGGCACAACAACCACGAAGGTGGCCCAGTTTCTGCGCCATCGGAACAATCTCCACATCATTACGAACGCGGTGAATATTGCAATGGAACTAAGCAGCAGTGCCGGTCTGGACACCACCTTGACCGGTGGGCGCATGCGCTGGCAAGGAGCATTTTCGTTAATTGGACCGGCTGCGATTGAAGCCCTGAATATTGTCCTGATGGACCGCGTGTTTGTCGGTGTCTGTGGAGTTGATCCCGAACGCGGGGCCACTACAATTGAAGTCGATGAAGCCGCGGTGTTTCGCGCCATGACGCGCCAAACCAAACAGGTGGTCGTGGTCGCCGATTCCAGTAAGGTGGGGATGATCAGTCCAGCGATCATTTGTCCTGCGTCTGCCATCGACATTCTGATTACGGACGACGGGATCCCCGACGACGCTGTTGCCGCGTTTGAAAAAGCCGGCGTACGAGTTTTGAGCGTCTGACCCGTAGCCCAACGCTGATATTGTGAGGGGCGGTTATCGGAGGCGCCATCGGGATGATTTTTTTGCGCGTCTCTTCTTCCAGTTCTGTGGATTCGCGATCTGTCTCCGCGATGAACACTGTGGCGCATTTGACGGTTATCCCGTCCGCCTGATGCATTAGCGTGCCGTCCACCCTCCATCAATCAGCAGCGTCTCGCCGGTAATCAGCGAAGCTGCCGGACTCGCCAGAAACACAACGGCTCCCGCCACTTCAATGGGCTCCCCAATGCGATGCAGCGCGGCAATGTTCTGGATCACCTCGGCTCGAAACGCAGGATCGGCCAATGCCGGCTCCGTCCCTGGCGTATGAATAAATGTCGGCGCAACGGCATTCACTCGAATATTGTGTTTGCCCCACTCCACAGCCAAACACTTGGTCAGATGGCTGATCCCCGCCTTGGTCATGCAGTACACAGCTTCGGTGGGCAACGCCGCAAAGCCGGCCTGCGACCCCATGTTGATGATGCAGCCACGCTTCTGACGAATCATGATGCGACCCGCTGCCTGGCTGGCGAAAAATGTCCCCTTCAAATTGATGGCGAGCGTGCGATCGAAATCTTCTTCGGTCACATTTTCCGCCAGGTTGTCAGGAGCAATTCCGGCGTTGTTCACCAGGATGTCCAGCCGACCAAAGTGTCGATCCGCGGCGTCGACCGCGTCCCGGATTTGCGGCAGGTCCGTCATGTCCATTTGCAGCGGCAAGACTCGCCGACCGAGAGCAACGATCTCCTCTGCGAGGCCGCCATCGTTGCCGAGTCGCCGGAGACCCAGCGCAATGTCGGCGCCAGCTTCCGCCAGCGCCAAAGCAATCGCACGCCCTAACCCCCGCGCTGCGCCCGTAATCAGCGCGACCTGACCTTCCACATCAAACCGTGGCAATGCATTCATGCTTCCAGTGTACCGGGGTCATGTTAAGCCACGCTTGAAGCCTGTCACAGGCGAACAACAAAGAGAGGGCCATCGAAGTATCGATGTGCCCTCTCCTTGTATGATTCCAAGGTGCGCGGCGGTAAAAGTCCGAAGTTGATCTATTGGCCCTGGCCGGCTGCCAGTTCGGCCGACCTGTACTCGCTATTGCCGACGTTCTTATCTAACACGGACGTCGTCATCGAACCGATCTGCACGGACCGCAGAAGGTGCGTCTGCCCGGCCACATCAAACTTCAGCACGACATTGCCGCTCTTGTAGTCCGGCGCGCCGGGTAGGAGAATCCAGGTGAAGACGCGGCTGGAATCCTCATTAGTCAGCGTCACGTAGCTACCAATCGCATTTTCCTTCACGGTGTAATGACCAGCGGGGCAAACCTTGCCAGCAACCGTAAAGCTGAAAGGTACCTTGAGAGTTGTTTCCGCCATTGCGGAGTTTGTCGCCAAGACTGCTGCCGCCATCAATGCTGCTGACGCCAGAACGGTGTGAAGTTTGGATCGCATATGTGGTACCTCCTGCCTATGTTCACCACAGTAGCGATTCGCAAAAATAAAGTTGTCAAGTTCCCATCCAGAATCCGTCAATTTCTTCGGACAAGTTCGCAGGCTGTTTTTTTGTCTCCATCGCTGTGCGCGCCATATCCAGCTCGGACTGAATCTCTCCCTCGAGGACGTTTCGCTCTGCATCATTCAGATATTCTGCGATGGCCAGGCTATGTTGCAGCAACTGTGCCGCCTCCGAATACGCCTGCCGCTGATGAGCATGGCGCGCCGCGGTTCGCAGCGCATGGACCGCGCGCTTCCAGTTGCCGGCCGCTTCATAATGCATCGCCATCTCCCGCGCTACGTTATCCTCGCGCCCTGCAAACAGTCCGCCCAATCGCTCTGCAATGCGGACATGTCCTTTCGCGCGACGCGACGCGGTCTGCTTCTGATATAGAACCTCGCGATAGAGTCCATGGGCAAACGCGTAGAAATCTGAACGGGTGCCGTCCGGAAGTTCATCGTGCCCGGCGCGGTGCACAAAACACGAACGGCGCGCCAGCTTGTCGCACGCCTCTTCTGTTTCTGCCGGATCAAGTTCCAGCGCGGCTGCCACCGCCCACGCCGGAAATACAACGCGCATCAGGCTGGCTGCTTCCAGAATGCGCTGTTCAGTTGGATTCAACCTTTCAATTTCCGGATCAATCAACTGCACCAGTTCCTGCGGCACACCTGTTTCCATATCCGGAAAGGGTGCACGCTGCTCCCATCGACCGGAACTGTCCGCGCATTCACGCCTCAGGAAATGTTCGCAGATAAGATGCCTCAACAGGGCAAGCACAAACAGAGGATTGCCTTCCGAGTGCTGGTAGAGGTAGGTGTCTAACCCCGGCGGTATTGCCTCCTGGCTCAATTCCCTGCTCAACAATTGTCGGACTGCCGTCTTAGCAAGCGGCGATAACACCAGCTCTATGCACTGGCGGTGCATCACCAGGTCTTGTTTCAACGTCCTCAGTGGATGTTCCGCGGATGCGCAATGGGAACTGTAGGTCGCCAGCACCACCAACTTTGCCGGTGTCCGTCGCCGTGCCAAGGCTGATATCAACTCCAGCGTGGAATCATTTGCCCACTGCAGATCTTCAAACACGAGGATGAGAGCTTTCTCCTTCGATAGTTCTTCCAGCGCTCGACAAAGATCTCCCGGCGCCCTCAATTGCGTCGATCGCGGTTCGATGTTGCTTACTTCAGGTTCGCGGCCAAGCGCAGCCAGCCATGCCGGCGCCATAGTCGCAAGAATCCGGGTCGCCGTTTCCCCAACCGCAGAGGCGCAGAGCTGCCGCAGGATTTCCATTACGGCGTAATATTCTTCTTTCTTGCTGAGCCCTTCGACGCATTGACCACTGGCCACGCTGGCCGACAACATGGCAACCATCTGGTGACATGCCGCCTCTACCAGCGCAGTTTTCCCGATCCCGTTCGCGCCTGTGACAAAGACGGTTTGCCTTTGCCCGCAGGCCAGTGCCTCAGCCAGCGTCTTCAGGCGAATCAGTTCCTGCTCGCGTCCTACAACTTCGTCGGGAACCGTGCTGTGACTCTTGCTCGCGGCCGGTGCGGTGGCTCCCGCTACATCTGCTTCCATGACGGGCGCTACAAAACAGTAACCCCGCTTGGGCAACGTCTGAATGAATCGCGGACACGCGGGATCGTCTCCCAGAATCTTCCGTAAATCCAGCATGTACGTCCGCAACACCTGCGGCTGTACATAAGTTTCCGGCCACAGCGCATCCAGCAGTTCATCGTGGGAGATCAAACGACCCGGATTTTCCACCAGATAACGCAATACCGCGAACGGCTTTGGAGGCAAATTGATCTGCACTCTGTTTTGCCAGAGGCATTCGTTCGAGGTGTCTAGCCGAAAAGATTCAAACTGCTTCATTCATATCTCGCCCTCAGTGGAAATGGGTTCAGGGTTGATGCAGCAATCGGACTTCCAATCCCAAAATTACATCCATCCATGTTATCTCTAACAATTCCTTGCGGATGATGCTGCCGGCCGATCACTTTCTCGGGCATCTGCCGTCTATTTTCGGACATTTTGTCCAAATGCGAACAGTCGGAATGCGAGCGGCAGCCCCTAACGCATATTGTTGGATACGTCGGAGTGCGCGAAGTCGTTCCCGCATTCAACATCTGATTTTTCAAGCACCAAGCCGCGCGAGAAATCCGAGAGACCTATTGGATGGTCGAGAACTGTCAATGTTCTCCCTTTGTCCGTAACCGGCAGGGCGGCCCCGACATGAAACCCAGCGCTCGCGTGACAAACTCTCTTGACGTGACATAAGTAACGTCACAGATTCCCAAATCGGGCCTCCTCCTTTGGTTACCGTCGTATCCTG
>JAJYBW010000301.1 GCA_021778815.1 Acidobacteriota bacterium
TGCTGGTGAGCAGGCCCTGGGCCAGCGGAGAGAAGGCAATGCAGCCGACACCAAGCTCGGCCAGCGTGCCCAGCAATTCTTTTTCGATCCAGCGATTCAACATGGAATAGGAGGGTTGATGAATCAGCAGGGGAACGCCTTCCATCTCCAGAATGTTCGCGGCTTCGCGGGTGCGGTCGGCATCGTAAGAAGAAATGCCGACGTATAAGGCTTTGCCCTGGTGGACGGCGGTGACCAGCGCGCCCATGGTTTCTTCCAGCGGCACAGTCATGTCCGGCTTGTGCGAGTAATAGATGTCGACGTAGTCGAGGCCCATGCGCTCAAGACTTTCGTCGAGTGAGGCCAGCATGTACTTGCGCGAGCCGCCGACGCCGTAGGGCCCGGGCCACATATCCCAACCGGCTTTGGAGGAGATGATGAGCTCATTGCGGTGATCGCGAAAATCCTTGCGAAGAATATGCCCGAAATTTTCTTCCGCGGAGCCGTAGGGCGGGCCATAGTTATTCGCCAGATCGAAGTGGGTGACGCCTCGATCGAATGCTCGCCGGATGACAGCGCGGCCAGTTTCAAAGACGTCTGCGCCGCCGAAGTTCTGCCATAGGCCGACAGAAACGGGGGGCAATACGATTCCAGATCGACCGCAGCGGCGAAATTCCGCCTGTTGATAGCGTTTTTCGTCGGGAACATAACTCATCCGCGTGGATCTCCTTCATGCTTGGGAATTGGGGAAACGAATTCTGCACCGTGGTTGGATACATGGTGCGCCGACGCTCTGTGGCCGAGCCCACTCGGCTGAAAAATATGGTGCGCCCGACAAGATTCGAACTTGTGACCTAACGCTTCGGAGGCGTTCACTCTATCCAGCTGAGCTACGGGCGCATCCCTCTTGAGATTATCACGATGAGATTTGCGGCGAATTTTTTGAGAATGGTGATTCTTGGCCGCTGCGGGATTGTTCCGCGTGCTGAAGGGCCTTCCAGACAAAATACATATCCGACATCTCAATACCCTGCTTTTCATCTATATATTTCGATGTGCTGCCAACGAGTCCGGCAATCCCGGAAGCGACGCTAACGGCACCCACGGCGGCTGAAGTGAGTATTCCCAACTTGAGCGCGCATAAAGTGCCCATCGCAGACATTCCAACCGAAACCAAAGATTTCTTGGCCATCGCACGCTGCGCAGATTTAAGCCTCTGCTGCAGGCGCGCTAACTCCGGCTCAATCACGTCCCTTTGTATCTGGACGCCCAAAATCTTGTAATCTGAGCGATTGTTGTTTTTGTACATGTCCTCAGCTGCCCTTGTTATGGCCCCACGAAAGGCCAGAAATGCATCGCCGTTCTCGTATCGAACAGCAAGAAGCTCATTAATAGGCACATTCTTCAACGTTGGAAAAGGAACATTAAACGCCACTTGGGAACTGTCTGGCGTCTCGTTCAGCGAGGAGAGCACCAACTCATGGCTCCAGATCGTTGAAGCGAGCGGTCCCTTCAGTTGGCTCGCTGTAACGATGTCGTACTCCAACGTTGCTATGTGAGTGTGGATCAGCTGGTGCGCCATTTCTGCGCGAAGAAACTCCTCACTAGCAGGCTGGTGGTCTTTTAGCTTGATCTGTTGTTGAACGGTCAGAAGGAGAAATGGATCCGATAAGCGGATCAAGAACTCCCTGTTACCGATTCTCTCAAGCTTGAACTTTGCGTTCTTTACTAAGGTCGCCTCTGCTTCCTTCCACGCACAACGCCAATGTCTGTCCTGTTTTGAAAAAAAGTCGTTCACCACCTGAGACGAAGGCTGGATAGAGGGGTAGTAGCTAACCAAATGGCTCGCACCAAGCTGCTTTATGTGAAGCGCCACATCCACTAGGTTAACGAGCGCCTCCATTTTGGCTTCTGCGCTCCAACCACGAGGGGGATTTGTCAGCAAACGGCCCACTCCATCAGGGAGCAGAATGCGATCGAAATAATGCCAAGCGTGGCGAAACAAGACATCGACTTGGTGTCGGCGGCAGATCGGACTTGGGCAACATAAGGAATCGTCGCCCGCCAATCGAAGCCCAGCCCCAGCCACGAGGTTTAGTCCGGCAGGAGGAGCACAAGCAGACTCTGCCCATTGCTCGGCGATCTCCCGAAGTTCTCGACGCACGGAGCGCTTGTCTAATGCTATTGCGACGTCCGAACTGTCCGCTATCTTTCTTGACTCGAGCCAAGTCCAGAGCCAATAGGGTGCTTGCGCTTCAGGTGCGATCTTCATTCGTTTGTCTCAACATGAGATAGGCTCCGCGTCGTGGGGCGTTTTGTGCGGAGAGATGTGCAGATCTTTATACCCCTGGCAACACTCTACATCTGTTTTCCAAGATGAGCCGCAATCGACGTGGCCGACTAAATAACGCAGGCTCAATCCCCACCTAAGGCGCAGATTGTTCCAGTTGGGGTAGACTATCGGAGATCATCATCAACGTCTTAACATGTTAAGAGACGATCGGGGCGAAGGCTGTCCATGGTCCAAAAAGAGATGACGCCCGATGACGTATTTGTTGGGAACAAGTCGAATATGGCAGCCCAGTCTTTTTCTGCAGAACGAGTGCCGACAATCGGTCTGGGGGTGTAGTGTGTTCACAGATCAGCGAGGTTCTATTTCCATTGGCATCTACTAAAGTTTCGTGTATCTGGAGAAGTACAGAGTGCACGCGCGGATACCGCACCGGGGTATCGCTCCATAGCCACACGCGACACTCGAAAGAGAAGCTGCAGTTCATTCCGGCGTTCACGGAAAAATGGCCCATCATCCAGCGGGCGTTGGACCGGCAATATCGAAAATCCGTTGTGCCGGTCGATTTTTCTCGCGCGTATTGGACCTCTCCGCTGACGCCGAAGCTGGCATTCGAAGTGGAAAAGGATCAGATTGAGCGTGGTCTCGATCTGGCGGCCCTGGTCAGCCTTACCGATCATGATTCGATCCAGGCTCCATCTTTATTGCGGCTGGCGAGAGAGACGGCAGAGGTGCCGCTTTCGATGGAGTGGACGGTTCCTTACGACTGCGGCAGCGTGTTTCACCTGGGCATCCACAACCTGCCGGTCGAGCATGCGCACGATCTGACGCAGGCCCTGGAGCAGTACACGCAAAAGCCTCGAGCCGCGGACGTGACGGAACTGCTGTCGGCTTTGCATTCGTTTCCAGAAGTATTGATCGTGTTCAACCATCCATTGTGGGACCTGGGAGGGTTGGGAGCGCAGCGTCACGCGGTCTGCCTGGATACGTTTATGCAGCAGAACGGCGCCTTTTTACACGCCATGGAGCTGAACGGGATGCGCAAGTGGGACGAGAATAAACGCGTGGTCCCGCTGGCGGAGCGCTGGGGTCTGCCGATCGTTTCCGGGGGCGACCGTCACGCCTGCGAGCCGAGCGCTACGGTCAATTTGAGCCATGCACAAAGCTTTGCAGAGTTCGTCGACGAGATTCGCAATCAGCAACGCAGCCATATTTTATTCATGCAGCAGTATGCCGACCCCATGTGCGTTCGCGTTGCGCATGCTGTGCTGGATGTGATCCGCTACTATCCGGAATACCCGGAAGGTTCTCGCCGCTGGGACGACCGGGTGTTTCATCCAGACAAAACCGGGGAGGGGTTCCAGCCGCTGTCCGCGTTTTGGAAATCGCCGCCGGAATTTGTCGAGCGCATTTTTTCTGTGTTTCGACTGGCGGAAAACGCGACCGTCCAGTGGGCGGCGAGACGCGTCTACGCCGATGAGATGGATCTGCATGCCCTTTCAGAGGGACGATCTGAGGCTATTTCGTGAACGGCCCGCATCCCCGGGTCGCGTTTTTCCCGGACGCGTTTCATGAAGTGGATGGGGTGGCAGTTGTTGCCAGAAATTTTGCCGCGTATGCGGGCGAATGCCATATTCCACTGCTGATTGTCCACGCGGGGCCATGCGACCAGGTGGTTCAGGAAGGGACTGTGACCCGGGTGCAGCTCCGACGCGGGCCGATGAGATTTCCCCTGGATCGCAATCACGAGTTTGACCTGATGATGCTGCGGCGTTATCGAAACGTGGCGGCGGTGTTGGGCGAATTTCAGCCGGACTTGATCCAGATCACCGGACCCAGTGACATCGGAATTCTGGGCGCGCAGTGCGCTCACAAAATGAAAATTCCGCTGGCGGCTTTTTGGCAGACCAATCTTCCGCAATATGCGGGGTTGCGAGCTGCGCAGGCGCTGAAGTTACTGCCGCAGCGCGCAGCCGGTTACGTTTCGCGTGGAGTCCAGGAATTAAGCCATCGCGCAACGACGCGTTTCTATAAAATCCCTCGAATTCTTTTCGCGCCCAATCCGGAAATTGTGCAGGCGCTGGCCGCTGCCACAGGAAAGCCGTGTTTTCCGATGGGTCATGGAGTGGATACAACCCGGTTCAGCCCGGAATTCCGCGACAGCAAAGGCAATCCGTTCACAATTGGCTACGTGGGGCGGCTGACTGCGGAGAAAAATGTTCGCTGGCTGGCGCGCTTGGAACAGGCGCTGCTTGCCAGGGGGCTTCGCGATTTCCGTGTTCTG
>JAJYBW010000302.1 GCA_021778815.1 Acidobacteriota bacterium
AGTGATCGAGGCATCGGCGGCGCTGCTGGATCCCCAGGTATTGTCGGTGGCACGCGAGACAGGTGCGAGAGCTTCACCGTGCACAGCAGAATTCCTGGCGAGAATGACGTGCCATCCGATGGTTTCGGCCGGGGAACCTGCCTCCGGTGCGGATGCCACCTCTTCAAACCCCGCGCCTTCCAGCGTGGTCTTCCACTCTTCGACTCCGAGCAACGGATTGTCCCCGCGCAGATCGTCTTCTGATTTCTGCCAGCCCTCGATCAGACCCGTGCTGACGTCATGCCAGGCCTGTGGCCGTGTCGTCTCCAACAGCACTAAGGTTCCGCCGGGAGCCAACAGGTTTTTCACCCCTGACAGAGTTGCTCGAATGTCCCGCGTGGCATGAATGACGTTGGCTGCGATTACGAGATCAAACGAGCCGCGATGGCGCGCCATGTGTTCTTCGCTTTCAATGTCGAGTAAGCCGTATCGGACAAAGGAATAGGCAGAAAAATGGGCTTGAGCCCGGTGGAGAAATGCCTCGGAGATATCGGTGAAGTGATAGACCGCTCGATCTGGCGACAAGGTCGGCAAGATGGCGGCGGTGGTGGCGCCCGTGCCCGCACCCAGTTCCAGAATTCGGAAACGGCGCCGGGCAGAAGCTGCGTTGCCGGCAGCCTGCACGACTGCTGCAACGATGAGGTTGGCATACCGCGCCCCGCTAGATCTCTCGTACACGTTTCTCGCCAGATCCGGTGATCCGCCGGGAAATAATGTTTCCAACGGGCTGGTAGTCCCCATCAGCACGCCGCGCAGGTGCTTGGAGCAGTTTTGAAGGTACTCCAGTAAATACGGATCGTCCTTCAAACATCGTGCGACGTCACCCCATGCGTCGGTGGCGTCCAGGTCAGGAAAATCCGTGGGGCTATCAAACTGAGTGCCATGCGCCCGCAGATAGCCGGCGTCATGCAACACGCGGAGCCAGCGGTTGACCAGTTTTATATTTGCGGGCAAAATCCCACAGCTGGCGACCAGGGACTGGGCATCGCATCGTATGCCGGGCTGGGCAAATGCACCCACGCTGCGCAGTGTCTGCGCTATCTCTGCCAGGGACCATCGCTGCAGCGCCTCCCATTTCGCAGGGAACGATTCGACATTCACCCCGATGGGTACCAGGGCCGACTGTGCCAGCGCGGCGTTGACAGCGCGTTGCCAGATGAGATCTGAAGAATTTTCATCGCCTGCGGCAAACCAATGCCGCTGGCGTTCGAAGGGGTAGGTAGGCAACGCGAGCCGCGCACGGCGATGGCCGCGGTCAAAACCGTACCAATCGATCGTGTGACCCTGGACATACAACCTCCCGAGCGTTTCCAGGATATCTTCCCATTCTTTGTGTCGCCGGCGCAGGGAGGTGTACACCCGGGAATCGAGAGCGGCATCGGAGCGGACCGCCAGCGCCTTCAGGTGGGGTTGAGGGCCGATTTCCAGCAGGATCGGGCAACCAGTTGCGAGCGCTGCCTGCAGTCCGGCATGGAACTGGACCGTCCGGCGCATGTGTTCTCGCCAGTACCGTGGACTCGTGATCTCTTCCGCCCGCGCCGTCTTTCCCGTCAGGTTGGAAATGATTCGGATTCTCGGCGCCTGATATTGCACTTTGGCTGCACACGCTTCAAACTCTTCCAGGATCGGCTCCAGCAGCGGCGAGTGAAACGCATGCGTCACCTCCAACGTCCGCACCCGGATTCCTTCCGCCTCCAGCTTTTTACCAACTCGCTCCACCGTCTCGGCTCGTCCCGACAGCACCACCGTCTCGGCTCCGTTAATCACTCCGATGCCAACTTCTTTCTCCAGCCCGGCGATCTCTTTCTCCACCCGCTCCGCCGTCGCCCCCACCGACAGCATCGCTCCCTTCTCCGTCAGAGTGTCCATCAGCCGGGCCCGCGCACACACCAGCCGCAGACCATCTTCCATGCTGAACACCCCGGCAATCACGGCCGCGACGTACTCTCCCAGGCTGTGCCCCAGCACCACGCTGGGCTCGATCCCCCAGCTGCGCCACATCTCCGCCAGCGCATATTCAAAGGCAAACAACGCCGGCTGCGCATACCGCGCCTGCTTCAACCGGCTCTCCGCGGATTCCTTCTCCCGGCCGTACAGCAGCTCGATCAGCGATTCTCCTGTCTCTTCCTTCCACGCCACCGCACAGCGATCCATCGCATTGCGAAATACTTCCGAGCTCTCATACAGCTCCCGCCCCATACCCCCATACTGGCTCCCCTGCCCCGTAAACAAAAAACAGATCCGCCCTGCTTGGTCCGCGGTCGAGGATTGGTCGGGCACAGCAAATGTTGCCAGCTGTTGCTGCAAGTCTTCGGCGTCGGACGCAAGAAAGCAGGCACGATGGGAGAAATGCGAGCGGCCTGTATTCGCGGTAAAACAGAAGTCGCGCAGGTCGGTAGCCGGCGTCTGCTCAAAAACTTTCCGATACCGTTGCACCAGGCTGACGAGCGCCGATTTGCTTTTCGCAGACACGGTGAGGAGTTGCAGCGGCCACCTGGTTTCGACGCGCGCAACAGTTGTGGCGGACGGCTCAGCGACGACTACGTGGGCATTGGTTCCGCTGAAGCCGAACGAACTGACGGCAGCGATTCGCGGCTTTCCTTCTGTCTCCCACTCGGTCAACTGCCGAGGCACCGCAATCCGCAGCTGCTGCCACTGCACGTGCGGAGTCGGATGCTGGAGATGGATATGCGGCGGAATCTGGCCATGCTGGATGGCAAGAACGGTTTTGATGAGTCCGCCGATGCCGGCGGCCGCCTCCATGTGACCAAGATTGGTTTTCAACGAGCCCACCAGCAGCGGCCGCTCCTGGGCATGCGCCGCACCGTACACCGCTCCTAGAGCTTGCAGTTCGATGGGATCACCCAGCGCCGTTCCAGTTCCGTGAGCCTCGACATAGGAGATGCTTTCGGGTTGAAGGCCGGCATTCGCCAACGCCTGTCGCATTAGATTCACTTGCGAAGGGCCGTTTGGGGCGGTCAGGCTGCTGCTGGCTCCATCCTGATTCACAGCCGTTCCACGAATCACCGCCAGAATGCGATCGTTGTCCGCCTGCGCCTGAGAGAGAGTTTTCAGCACCACAAATCCGCAACCTTCTCCGCGAACGAAGCCATCGGCATTCGCGTCAAAAGCCCTGCATTGGCCGCTGGGTGAAAGCATATGTACGCGCGACAGCAAGGCCGTGGTCTCCGGGGCCAGCATGACGTTGACGCCGCCGGCGAGGGCCACGGAGCAATCGCCTGCGCGTAAGCTCTGGCAGGCCAGGTGCAACCCAACCAGCGAGGAAGAGCAGGCTGTATCCAGCGCAATGCTCGGCCCTTCGAGTCCTAACAAATAGGAAATCCGTCCGGCCGCGATGCTGTGTGCAACACCGGAAGCATAGTGCGCATCCAGCGATTGTGGGTCGCCTGTTTCCAGGTGAAGCTGCCCGTAATCGTTGCTGGCAATGCCGAGAAAAACTCCCGTTGCAGTACCCCGCATGTTCGCCGGGGCATAACCGGAATTTTCCAGGGCCTCCCACGCCACCTCCAGCGCCAACCGCTGCTGCGGATCCATGCTGGCGGCTTCTCTGGGAGCGATCTCAAAAAACCTGGCGTCGAACTTGTCGACCTGATCGAGAAATCCCCCGAATCGTGTCACCATCTTTCCGGGGGTGTCAGGATTCGGATCGTAGTATGCGTCCGCATCCCAACGCTCGGCAGGCACGATAGAAATTGCATCGCGGCCATCGCTCAACAATTGCCAGAATGTTTCACCATCGGAGGCACCCCCGGGAAAACGACATCCCATGCCGATGATGGCGATCGGCTCGCGAGCGCGCAGTTCCATCGACTCCAGCTTTGCCTGCATGTCCTGGACCGCCAGGAATGCCTGCTGCAGCAAGGTGGGTGTCTTCGTCTTTTCGCCGTTGTCACTCATAGTCATCCTACGGTCATTGCGCCAGACGATCGCGCAGCAGTTCCGCTACCTGTTCGTCAGACAGATCTGTCACTTCTTTCGCGCTCATTCGTTTCACCTGTTCCATCGGTTGTGCCGCAGGTGATTTGCGTTCCTCGGGTTGCGGCCCTCGCAGCCGATCCAGAAGATATCCCGCGATTGAATCCGGTGTTGGATAATCAAAAATCAAAGTTACCGGGAGATCCTCCACGGCAAGAAGCTTGGACAGGCGGTTCCGCAATTCCACCGCCATCAATGAATCCATTCCCAGGTCTACCAGCCGGTCGCGCTTGCCCGGCATAGCGCCGGAGTCCAACTGCAGGATCCGTGCAACCTGGCTGGAGACCATTTCCATCAGCAGAGAGCGCCGCTCTGCTGGCGGTGCTTCCTGGAATTCGTTAGCGAAGACTGCGGGATTCACCTCAGTGATCGAGGCATCGGCGGCGCTGCTGGATCCCCAGGTATTGTCGGTGGCACGCGAGACAGGTGCGAGAGCTTCACCGTGCACAGCAGAATTCCTGGCGAGAATGACGTGCCATCCGATGGTTTCAGCCGAAGAA
>JAJYBW010000303.1 GCA_021778815.1 Acidobacteriota bacterium
TCGATCGCTGGCGAGCATAACAGTCTTAACGCGCGAGAAAGCGCGTAGCCCTTCGGGTCCGTGATAACGTCCGTATCCGCTACGACGATTTCCGCCAAATGCCGCATGAGGATTGGCCACGCTGCGAATCACGTCATTGACGCTGCAGCTTCCCGCGGAGAGCTGGGCGGCGATGCGGCAGGCACGTGCCTGGTCGTGAGTCCAGAGGCTGCTGCTAAGCGCGAAGGCGCTGCCGTTCGCAAGTGCAATCGCTTCGGCCTCGTTTCGAAAAGGAGCTACACAGACCGCCGGGCCAAAAGACTCTTCGGTAAGGATGCGGGCCTCGCCGGAAACATCTGAGAGTAAAGTCGGTTCTCGGGCGACGTCGGCACGATCTCGCGGCCAGTGCAACGTGGCTCCGCTGGAGATTGCATCGTCAATCTGAGCACGAAGATCAGGCTGCGCATCCTCAGACAGCGGGCAAAGGTCCGCTTCCGGATCACTATCGACGCGAAGTTTCGCGATGCGCTGCACGAGGCGCGCGAGAAATTCCTCGTAAATGGACGCTTCGACGTACACCCGCTTGACCGCAACGCACACCCGCCCGGAGTTGGAGAAAGCGCCGTAGGTGATGCCTTCAACCGCTCGGTCGAGATGACAATCAGCAAAGACAAGGCTCGCATCCTTTCCACCGAGCTCAAGAATCGTCGGTATCAGATGCTTTGCGGCGCGCTCTGCAACCTGCTGTCCGTGGCGGCTGCTGCCGGTAAAGAAAATCAGATCCGGACAAGCGTCAATCAGTGCGACGGCTTGTTCGGGGCCGTCATGCAATACCTGCACAAGGCCAAAAGGAAAAGCCGTCTTGGCGCAAAGCTTCGAGATAAGAGCCGCAGTTTCAGGCGTGCGCTCGGAGCACTTCAGCACCACCGCGTTGCCGGCAGCCAGCGCCGTGATGAGAGGAATCACCGCGAGTTGGAACGGGTAATTTGAAGGCCCCAAGATCAGGGCAACGCCATGCGGCTCGAAATGCATGTCAAAGCGTGCACCTCGGAAGAAGAACCATGGCTTACCGATTCGACGCGGCCGCAATATGCGCGCGGCATGGGCTTCGTAATAGCGCAACTGCTCCAGCGTAACCAGCACATCTCCGGAGAGCGCGTCCAGTCGCGGCTTTGACGTTTCGCGCGCAATCGTTTCGGCGATGGCTTCGCACTGCCGAGCGATATCGCGCCGCAATTCTCCGAGAATAGCGCATCGGCGTGACATCGCAAGTGCGGCCCATGCGGGCTGCGCTGCGCGCGCGCGAGCAAGAATCTGGCCTGCATCCGTCGCCGTCATGCGAGAGCCGGCTCGAGCGGTTTGGCAACGGGATACGGGACTTCATATTGCTGGCAGATAAGGTTGGCGGAGATACGCGCGGACTCAAAGATGGTCGGCAGTCCGCTACCGGGATGTGTGCCTCCCCCCACCAGAAAACAGTTCGAGAACTCTTCAAACTGGTTATGTGGGCGCATGTAAAGCATCTGGTCCCAGCTGTGTGCCATGTTGAAGGTGGCGCCCAGAAAAACGGAATGTCTCTTTTCCCAATCCTCAGGAGTGACGATCATCTCGCGCCGAATATGCGGCGTCACATCCCCATACGGCGTACGCTCGCGCAAGATGCGCAGCACATACTCGCGACATTGCTGCTTGTATTCCTGCCAGTCGATGCCGCTGGTGTTGTTGGCGACCGGGGCGAGAATGTAAAGTGCGGAGTGGCCCGCAGGCGCGCTGGACGGGTCTGTTTTGGCCGAGTTTCGGATGTACAGAGACATGTCTTCTGAAGTCGCGCGACCCTGCGTAATGTCTTCGATGTTCTTTTTGTAGTTGTTGGCAAAGACGATCGTGTGATGCTCGGCGTCGTATTCACGATCAAGTCCCAGGTACATCATGAACGTCGAACAGGAGAACTTTCGCTTGCGAAGCTTCGACGGTTTGTAGCGGCCAAGATCCTTGTCGTCGAACAGCGTGCTCATGGCGTGACCGAAGTCGGCGTTGATGACGACGTCGTCACAATAGATCTTTTCGCCGCTGGCCAGCTCGACGCCGCAGGCGCGACGCCCGTGAAGCAGGACACGAGCGATCGGCGTCGAGGTGTGAATTTCGGCGCCTTCTTCGCGGGCAACTTCAGCAAAGGCTTGGCTGATGCGGCATAGGCCGCCCATGACGTGGTACACGCCGTGAGCGTGCTCCGTATATGGAATCATGGTGAAGAGACCGGGGCAGTCCCACGGCGACATCCCGAGATATTTCGATTGGAACGTAAATGCCAGGCGCAGCTCTTCGGAATGAAAATAATCGGCCAGCACGCTGTGCAGTGACCGGCCCGCGGCAATATGAGGCACGGCGGCGAACAGTGTGGGGCTGATCAGGCTGGCAAGAGTGCCATATGGTTTTTGCAGGCACGGGTAGAGCTTTCTAAATCGAAGGCTCTCGCGCTCCAGAAAGCGATCCAGGCCGCTGCCTTCGCCCGGGAAATGCTTCTCGATTTCCGCCTTCATCGCCTCCGGGTCAGAGCGCGCAAGCATTGTTTTATCCGGGAAATTGAGCGAGTACATCGGGTCGAGCCGTTGGAATCGCAAGTAGTCGCTCGAACGACGGCCTCCTTCGACAAAAAGTTCGTCGAGCAGAAACTTCATCATCAGGAACGTCGGCCCAAGGTCGAAGTTGTATTCGCCAAGCCGGACTTCCGCGTTCCGGCCGCCGATGACGTCTTGCTTTTCGAAGACCTGAACGCGAAAGCCGCGCTGCGCAAGCAGCATCGCCGTGGCAAGCCCTCCAGGCCCCGCTCCTACAATTACGACGTGTCTTTTCTTATCGCTTTGCTTAAAGCTCATTCCCCAACGATAGAATCGCCGCGTAGGCAATTGGCTGGAGCTGAGCACTCAAACTGGAATGACTTGATTCACATGCAAACAAGGCAGCTTTGATTGCCCCTCAGTAAACATGCAGAATTCGCCCCGTCTGGAATGCGCGCCCTTTACGATTTCATCCTCAGCCGGGGAACATCGCGTTCCCACCCAGCGGCAGGCTGTAGGTCTTCCCAGATCGGCTCTAGGTGGAAGGTCTCGTAGTGACCACGATCGCGGTGCAGGGCGTTTTGACCAAACTTCGGTAAGCGTGCTTCTGCATCGAATCGAAGTAGACGGAGTCTCCCGGCGAGATCTGGAATGTTTCAACCCCGATGGTCATCTCCAGCTTTCCCTCAATCAAATACAACAACTCTACTCCGGGATGATAATGTGGCGTGACTTTCTCCGGAAGCAACGGATGAAAATGCGCCAGAAACCCATTCAGCTTCCGCTCGTTGGCACGGAAGTCCAGACTTTCGAACGACCACGAGACAGAAGGCGATTTTGGATCGGATGGGAACACCTTGCGCTCCTCGCGTCGGGAGATGGCGACAACGTGCCTCTTGCGCGGATCAGTGAAGAAGTAGTCGAGCCCGACACCGAAGACCAATGCAATGCGCGTAAGCGTCGGCAAAGTCGGTACCAGTCGGCCATTTTCAAGACGCGACAGCATGGCCGGCGAAAATCCGGAGTGTTCCGCCAGCTGCGCAAGCCCCATGCTGCGGCGCAGGCGGAGGGTGCGCAGCTTGTCCGCAATCGCATACGGTCGAATCGACTCCTCCACTATGGCAGCGTCGGTAGCTTTTGGAGTCTGTCTCTTCCTTTTCAGCGGGCCGGAACCTTTTTTCATACGCAACCGATCCATCGAGTCTGCAATACAACTTTACTCACAATCAATTTTTATTGCCCGAATGTCAATAATCCCAGCTCAGACAATCTGGATACACGCGCCTACTATGATCGGAGTGATGGCTTCCTCTCGCGGCGCGGCTCGCCCCCCACAACGCTCAGCGATTGTTTCCATAGGCATTTCGCCCAGCAGCTCCCGCACCACGCCGAGGTATCGGTGGCAACCCTTTTCCTCATGAACTCTGCTTCTCCACCGGTAAAGTGAACGGTGCGGCGGTTCGATGCATCCGATAACGCTCACCTTCGGTATGCTGAAACTGAGCCACAGCTTGAAAATTAAGGATCCCGCATGCAAATTTCGCCGTCGCTGGCGCAAACCCTGACAAATCTCAACCTGCCGCCCTACCCCACCGTCACCGGCCTGCCGCAACCGATTTCCGTGCGGTCGCTTGCATCGTTTGCAGGAGCACTCCTATGGGCCGGGCTTCTATTGGTGAGCTTCACCGGCTGGGGAAGAATCACAGGAAAGCTGTTCCGCGGCCCGCGCCTACCCGCGTCGGTCGCCTGCTCGTTGGGAATTGCGGCCATCGTTTTTCTGGGCGGCTGGCTGAATCTCGCGCACGCGATCTACCCCCGCGTTCTATTCGCGATCGTCGCAATCGGATTGCTCTTCTACCTCCTCACGCGCAACCAACGACCGGAAGAATGTCGCTGGCTGCGTTTCTGGAACAACGCTTCTCGAGGATCGAAGATCCTGCTCGTGATCGCACTGCTGATTCTTCTTCTTCGCATCGCCGCCACTGTGC
>JAJYBW010000304.1 GCA_021778815.1 Acidobacteriota bacterium
CTTGACGGGCGAGGGAAGCCTGGTGGAGCAAGCCAAAAGAACTCCGCGCGAAATTTCCTTTCCCGAGCCGACGTATACGGCGACGCCGGGCACCAATCGCGAATTCGACGTGATGAATTATCGATATGGCTACACGTCGCTGGTGACGCCGAGTTCTGTATTTCAATACGAACTGGCGACGGATCAAAGCACCCTGCTGAAACAGTTGGAAGTTCCGGGCGGGTTTGATCGGACGCTGTACGCATCGGAGCGCATCTTTGCGGTGGCCGCGGATGGTGTGCGCGTCCCGATTTCCCTGGTGTATCGCAGGGACCGTCTGGAGCGAGGAAAAAATCCTCTCTATGTATACGCCTACGGATCGTATGGGTACTCGCTGCCGATCGGATTCAATTCGAATCGGCTGAGTTTGCTCGACCGCGGCGTAGTGCTGGCCTATGCGCATATTCGTGGCGGCGGGGAAATGGGCAAGCCGTGGCACGATACCGGCCGCATGATGCAAAAGCTGAACACGTTCACCGACTTTATTTCTGCAACGGAATTTCTGGTCGAGAACGGATACGGCGCGAAGGATCGTGTGGCGATTGAAGGCGGCAGTGCCGGCGGCCTGTTGATGGGCGCGGTGGCGAATATGCGGCCGGATCTGTTTCACGTGGTGCTATCGCATGTTCCTTTTGTAGATGTGATGAACACGATGCTGGACGCCTCTCTGCCTCTGACCGTGGCGGAATATGAAGAGTGGGGCAACCCCAACGAGGCCGCGGCATTCGAGTATATGCGGGCGTATTCGCCGTATGACAATGTTCTCGCCAAGGCGTACCCGACCATGCTGGTGAAGACGTCTCTGAACGATAGCCAGGTGATGTATTGGGAGCCGGCGAAGTACGTGGCCAAGCTGCGCAGCGTGAAGACGGATGACAATCTGTTGCTGCTGCACACGAATATGCAGGCGGGTCATGGTGGTGCGTCGGGGCGATACGACTATCTGAAGGAAATCGCGTTCGACTATGCTTTTCTGCTGTGGCAGCTGGGCGCGGTGCAGGTAGAAAGCTAATCTAGCGAACGCCGCGCAGGGCCTGGCTGAAGCTCAGGTCGCCGTTCTTCGCTTCTTTCTTGTTATCGTCCTCGGGAATGCTGTCGCCTTCTCCGGGCGCAAGAAAAAGATTTGCCTGCAACCCGTGCTGGCGGGTGTAGAGATCCCAATAGCGGCCGTGCGCCGCATAGAGTTCGTCGTGCGTACCGTGCTCGATGATTCTTCCGTCTTCGACAACGAGAATCTGATCGGCACGGCGAATCGTCGACAGCCGGTGGGCGATGACAAACGTGGTGCGACCGCGCATCAGGTAGGAAAGACCTTCCTGAATCATCGCTTCGCTTTCCGAGTCGAGGCTGGATGTCGCTTCGTCGAGAATCAGGATGCGCGGGTTGGCGAGAATCGCGCGCGCGATGGAAATGCGCTGACGCTGGCCGCCGGAAAGCTTGACGCCGCGTTCACCGACGATGGTCTCGTAAGTTTCGGGAAAGCGCTCGGCAAACTCATCGACCCGCGCAATACGGCAGGCCTCCAGAACTTCTGCCTCGGTTGCCAGCGGCCGGGAAAACTGCACGTTTTCGCGAATCGTGCCGTCGAACAGGAAGGATTCCTGTAGCACCACGCCGAGCTGAGTGCGGTAATCACTCAGGCGAACTTTGGCGAGATCGACTCCATCGACAAGCACCTGGCCGGAATCTGGCTTGTGGAAGGCGCATAGCAGGCTGATAATGGTGGATTTGCCGGAGCCGGATGGACCGACAAGCGCAGTGACGCTTCCGGGCGCGGCTGCGAACGAGATGCCGTGCAAGACTGGCTTCGATGGTTCATAGGCAAACACGACATCGCGAAACCCAACTTCACCGCGAATAGGACCGAGCGGTACATTGCGCTGAGGATCGTTGTCTTCGCTGGATTCGGCGAGGATTTCGCTGGTGCGGTCGAGGCCGGCAACGGCTTCAGTCAATTGCGTTCCCACCGCGACGATCTGGATCACTGGGGCGATCAAATAGGCCAGCACCATGGTGTATTGGACGTAGTCGCCGACTGTGAGCGCATGCGAAACGACGAGACGTCCGCCCATGTACATCACCAGCGCGCCAACGACGCCGAGGACAACGGTAGAGGCAAGGCTCATGACAGATTGAGCGGTCAAGGTGCGGATGACATTTTCCAGCAGGCGCTGCACGCCGCCGGCGAATACCTGCGCCTCGCGTTCCTCAGCGTGATATCCCTTCACCACGCGAACACCGCCCAGCGATTCTGTCAGCCGGCCGGTAACGTCGGCATTGATGCGGGCGCGCTCGCGGAAAATGGGGCGAATCGTCTTGAACGCCGTCATCAGGATGAGGGAGAAGATTACCAAAACGACGACGGCAAGCAGCGTCATTACGGCGCTGATACGAAGCAGCAGCGCAAAGGCGATGACCGCCGCCAGCAAGCCGCCGACAAAATTCACCATGCCGGTGCCGATCAGGTTGCGGATGCCTTCGACGTCGCTCATGATGCGCGCAACCAGCGTGCCGGTGCGGTTGGCATCGTAAAACGCGACGGGCAAGCGTCCGATGTGCTGCTGTACCTGGACGCGAAGATCGGCGATGAGGCGTTGCGCAGCGATGGAGAGAAGCTGCGTCAGCCAGTAGGATGTTGCGCCCTGGATGGTTGTGGCGACCAGCACCGCGCCGACGATCCAAGGCAGAAGGCCAAGCTGATGATGGTTCATTACCTTGTCGATCAAGTACTTGACGGAGAGCGGCAGAACGAAGCTGGAGACTCGGCTGATGACCATCAACAGCAGGCCAAAGGCAAGCAGCCAGCGGCGCGGACGCACCAGCGCCCAGATTTCCGGCAGCACTTTGCGCAGCTCGGGCTTTTTCTTACTCTGCGGCGCGTCTGGTGACACGCGGCCGCCGGCAGACTCTGACTTTCTTCCGCCGCGTGTGCCCGCGTCAATCCATGCCGGTTTAATTGCCATAATTCTCTTTCACGCCCGCGCGCGACGAGCCGCAATGAAGGAGCGAACGCACATCAGCACAAAAATGAGGCAGATGACTGCCATGGCGCATTCCTCTTTCACCGCAAGTGGTCGTGCCATCGCCGTTCCGTGAGTCGAAGCAAGGAACGCCGAGGCCGCGCGCCAGCCAGGAAAGATGACGCCCAGCAATCCAACGGTGACCGCAATGTGCATAAAGATCATGCGGCGCTTGCTGTCTTCCGTATTGGCCAGCAAGCCGAAGATGCCGAGAACAATGCCGAAGTAGGTTGGGATTAGCGCGGTGGGCGCGTGGCTGCCGGTTGCGACGAAGAACGCAACTCCTAAAATGATGAGCACCAATGCGGTGCCAAGTGTAAATTTCGCCATCGTGGATTTGATCTCCTCTAGTGATTCTGCTCGCTGACTCCAGCATAACCTTCCGTGGAGAGCGCGCTCAGGATTTGATCCACCATGGCGGGAACGGTCTGGTCGATGGAAATCTCAAGGGCATCGCTTGGCGGTTCCAGCGTCGCCAGCTGGCTAGGCAACAATGACTCCGGCATGTAATGGCCGTGGCGAGCCTCCATGCGTTGGCGAATCAGCTCGGGCGACCCTGTCAGGAAGACAAAGCGCACGGAGCGAGGTCCGGTTCCGTCTGTTAGCTCCGTGCGGTACGATTCCTTCAACGCCGAGCAGGCCAGGATGCCATTCACACCGTCGCGCAGCCAGGTGACAATTTGCTGGTGCAGGCTTTGCAGCCAGGGTCCACGATCTTCATCAGTGAGCGGAATGCCGGCATGCATTTTGGCGCGGTTGGCTGCGGAATGAAAATCATCGGCATCGGCGAACGGCCAGCCTGTCCGAGCCGACAAAGCCTCGCCCACTGTGGTTTTGCCCGTTCCAGTGACACCCATCAACACAATAACCATTCGCTATTGTTCCTTCCGCACAATCTGCTGAATATCTTTGAGCGCCTGCTGCGGCGTCCACGCATTGGAGGAATACCAGGCGCGGATTTTTCCATCCGGTCCGATGATTGCAGTGGAAACGGAATGGGAGACGATCTTCCCGTGGGAAGAGCTCACAGCCACATCAAACCACTGCAATAGAGATGCAAGCTTGGCCGGGGAGGGTGCAGCAAAATCCCAATGCTGAAAGGTTTCTTGGGTATATCGGCCCGTATATGCGCCGCCATAGCTGCGCAAAACCGCGGGCGTGTCGTATTTGGGATCGAAACTGATGCTGAGCATGTGAGTTTTGGCATAGAGGTCGGGATCGGCAGCCAGCATTTGATCCAGGTGGGCGAAGTTGCGGCTCATTAGAGGACAGAACTGGGAGGAGGCGCAGCGGGTATAGATAAACGTGAGCACCAGAACCTTGCCGCGAAATTGTTTCAGTGAAATTTCGCGATTGCTTTGGTTGAGAAAATGAAAATCTGGCACGGTGTCGCCGATTTGTGGCACGTGGTATTGCACCAGCGGCAATACATTCAGGTTCGCCTGCTGCAAGATCACGATGTTG
>JAJYBW010000305.1 GCA_021778815.1 Acidobacteriota bacterium
TTCTCTGCTCGGCAGGCTTGGTCGTCAGCGGATCGTCGACATTCGCGCTACTCGGAAAAATGAATCCGCGATAGCTGGCGGAATATTCTTTCGGGCAAAGACACGGTCCATGGGGTTCATCGAACGCCAGCACCAGCAGATAATCCTGATCCTTATGCTTGGAGAGAAAATCGATGGCGCGGTTGGCGCAGCGATGTCCATAGCACATATCAGCAGTCCACGCAGGATCGTTGCCCGTACTCGATTGTCGCGATCGCACGCGGTCCGCGGGCGACAACTCCATCAAGTAGTCGCGCATGTCATACCAGTACGCAGGGTCCCAACCCGGTGCTGGCCGACCGGTGCCGAAATAATCGAAACCGTCACAGTGCCATTTGCCGACAAAGGCCGCATGCACGCCGCGATCATGCAGATGCTGGCCCAGCGTATGCACCGTATCGCCCAGCGGCATGCTGTTTCCCCACACGCCGTTGGTGTGCGGAAATAATCCCGTCCAAATAGCGGATCGTGCTGGCGCACAGACCGGCTGGCAATTGTAGGCCTTCTCGAAACGAATGCCTTGCGAGGCGAGGCGATCGAGGTTCGGCGTCCGCAACCCTGTATTCCGGTAGCAGTTCAGCATGTCTGCCCGGACCGATTCACCCAGAATGATGACCGCCTGTCGAGGTTTTTTCGTCTGGCTGAAAGCCGCAGTGTCCATCAGGGATGCGGCGCCGACCGCACCTGCGGTTTTGAGAAGCTCTCTGCGATTCATGATCGGTCTCAGTGAATCATGTAGAAAATGAAATGACAAGCGGGGCATGGCATCCAGCCGTCGCGCCACGCGAAATTGATATTTCTCGCGATCCATGCGTAATTTTCCAGCCGCCGAACGTATCCCCATCGTATGTCCGAGTCTGAGATGACATTGGCGGCGACAGAGTCCGAACCCGAGCGCATCGCACGTGGCCTTCGTCACAGGGATGTCGCGCTGCTGCAGACCCTGGTCCAGCAATATCAATACCGGCTGGTGCGCTACTTCATTTTTCTTCTGGGCACCCGTGATCCGGTCGACGACCTGGTGCAGGAAACGTGGCTTCGGGTTCTGGAGCGCGGCCGCTCGTACGACGGCGAATCTCGATTCGAGCCATGGCTGTTCGCCGTTGCCCGGAATCTCGCCATCGACCATACTCGCAAGCACCGCCTTGTCAGTCTCGACTCGGACGACAACGATGAGCGCGAGGCGGTATCGTTTTCACCTGTTTCCGGCGCAGATTCACCCTTTGAGCAGGCGGCAAGAAGTGAAGATGCCCAGCACCTCGCCCAGTCGTTGCAGCTGTTGCAGCCGGTGTATCGAGAAGCGCTGGTGCTTCGCTTTCAAGAGGAGTTATCGCTTCAGGAAATCAGTCAGGTCGTCGGCGCATCGGTCTCGACCGTATCGTCGAGAATTTATCGTGGCCTTGCGGCCCTGCGACAACAGATGGACGGAGGAGCCCATGCAAACTGATCGTCACCAATCGATCTGCAAGCTGATCGACAAATCTCTCGCGGGCGATGTCTCGAGTCAGGAAGAAAAATCTCTCCGCCAGCATCTGCTCGCGTGCGCTGCATGCAAGCAATACTGGGACACATCCAATCGGGCCATTGCCGGCCTGAAAGGATTTGCGTTCGAGACCGATCCGAACCTGCCCGGCAAGATCTTCGCGGCACTTACACTTCGCGCCGCACAACTCGAAACCCAGCAGCTGAGTCACCGGCAACTGGCGTGGAGCTATGTTGCCGCGCTGGTTCTGACGCTGGCTGGATCGTTTGCCGCCATGCAGCTAGGCGACCGATTTGCATCTGCATTTTCCGCGAGTCAACAGCAAGTCCAGCTGGGACTGATCGCGATCTGGATTGTGCCGTCCGTCTGCTTCTGTCTGTTACTGCCAACGCTGCCCCTGATGTCGAAGAGGCGGCTGCACGCGAAAGGATTGCCTCTATGAAAACGGATTCATTCTGGAGTCTCATACCGAAAGGCGTGAAGGTAGCGGCCGCCATCGTCTTCACTTGTGCGTTGATTGCTGGTCCCTTCATTGGCGCAAGCCAACGGCACATGGCTGGTTTGAATACTCCGACCGGTATCTCTTCAGGAGTGTTGGGCTCCGCGATCGGTTTAGGCGCGGGTATGTTGATCGGCGCGCTGGTCGGGTTATGGCTGCTCTGCGTCGGATATGTGTATGCCGATGCTCAGCGTCGCGCCATGCCTGCGGTTCTATGGGTTCTGGTCGTCATTTTCATTCCGAACCTGCTGGGATTTCTGCTCTACTTTGCGCTACGTCGTCCGGTGGGAGCGCCGTGCCAAAACTGCGGACAGTTGGTTGCTGCCGAACAGAGATTCTGTTCCTGGTGTGGCAGCCAAAGTTTTGCGCCGCCACCTGCTCCGGGCAGGTTTCATTCCAGTGGCTCCGGTCCCGCCGCCACTGTCTAGGCAATGGTATCGCGAGCGGAAGGCTCGATTTGGCTCAAGTGTCCGGACGATCGGGGAGGAATTAAAAAAGTGCCCCAGGCATGGGCATATTCGTCGCCGGAGCCGTTGCAGATACTCGCTTCCGCTGTGACTTTTCGCTTGTGGTGTTGCACCATCCAGCCGCGCGCCCAAACCGTCTCTCCAGTGCGCACTTTTTGCTTGAAGCGTACTTGCAAATGCACCGTGAAGGCCTCCAGGCCGTGGGCAATGATCGCCTTCGACATGGTCTCATCCAGCACGGTCGAGATGATCCCGCCGTGGATCACGCCCTGAAAGCTCTCCGAGTTTTTCCCCGGAACCCACTCGGCAGCGACCCCGTTCCCGGTGACGCGAAAGGTGAGTTGCAGTCCATGCGGATTTTGATGGCCGCACACCACGCAGTGCGGATTCAACGCAGCCACCAACCGTAATGCGTGGCCGTCTTCCTCTGGCGTTGTCGCGATGAGTTGGGTGGGCGGAGTTATGGGCAGGCTCATAATCCTGCTTTCTCGGCCGACGATTCGCCTGCATTGTGATTACCGCGGCGTCGACGATCCATGGCCCACTCCCTCCTCGACGCGATCAGAAAACGCAATCATGGCCCGACCCATCCGTCCCAGCAGTTGTGCCCACTCCTGTAAATGGCGACGGCCCTTCTTTGTCAGCGCA
The DNA here is from genome assembly GCA_021778815.1 of Acidobacteriota bacterium. GTDB lineage: Bacteria > Acidobacteriota > Terriglobia > Terriglobales > Acidobacteriaceae > JAKAAZ01. The sequence continues at coordinate 3,137 of JAJYBW010000305.1, forward strand.
TACACGCGACGCGCCGGGCCGGAACCTTCTACATCCCAGGTCGAGGTCACGTGACCGTTTTCTTCCAGCACACGCAACGTTCTGTATAACGAGGCGCGTTCGATGTGGGCATCGGTCAGTGCAAAGTTTGTCAGCTTCTCCGCCAGGTCGTATCCGTATGATTTCTGCTCCTCTTTCAGCACCAGCAGAACGACGGGCTCAATGTAGCGATAGAGATTGCCCATGGAGCAAGAGCACGGAGAACTGCCCGCGTGTCGAGGACAAAAAAACTTAGGCATGCTTACGCTCCTTCAGGAGATTGGGTCGACCGTGGAATCAACTGTCTACATCTTTACAGGTAAAGTCTGCACCTAGGTGTAATATACATCTAGTATTCATTCGACGCTGGTACTTCTGCAAGAAAGCTGTATGACGGAGGACTAACGATGGCGTGTGTGAACGATCAAGGAGAATTATCGGACTCCGCGCGCAGGATGTTAACGGTCATGGAACATCCAGCAACGCCGGAAGATGTTGCGGCGTGCACGGAACTGCCGCTGTTTCGCGTTCGCGCCGGGTTGCGAGAGATGGACGAGGCTGGGCTGGTGGAACTGAAAAATGGCTCGTATATCGCTACCCAGCAGGGCCGAGCCTTGTTGCAGGTATAAAGGCAAGAAGCGTTTCACGTACAGATGGAATGGAGAATTGTGATGAGCAAGATTGCTTTGATGACGTTGTTGAACCGGGACGACTCGAATCTCTCGCCGCACTTTGGCAAAGCCAAATGGATGATGATTCGCGACACGGAGCAAGCCTCCTCCAAATTTATTCAGAACCATGGTCTGAACGGAAAAACCGTGGTGGAGGCGCTGCTGCGCGAGGGGTGCACAGATGTAATTTGCAGTGAGATCGGAGAAGGGGCAGTCGAGCACCTGAAGCGCGCGCAGATCCATGGATGGCTTGCGCCCGCCAATATTCCCGCGCCTCGCCTGGTCGAGATGCTGGCGGCGGGATCACTGCAGCCAGTGTCCGCAACCCATCGCGGTCAACACGAGCAGGAAGGAAAACATCCCGCGGGCGGCTGCGGCTGCCAGCATCGAAACAGCGACGGGCATTCCGGGAGATGCTGCCACGAATAAATAATTGTTCGGCAGCAATTGAAAATCCGCATACGTTCCGTGCATGTTAAGAGACGCGGATTAGCCGTGAAGGAGTGTGTCCATCCTATTTGCCCTGGACGGGTGGATTGGGTAATGCTGGAGAGAGCCAATCGATTGCTGTTTCTGACGGAGAAGGAAGTCCATGCGGTCACGCACGCGACACGTGTTTCTTGCAGGTTGCTGCACGGTCGCGTTGCTCGGCGCAACGGCATGTAAATCGTCAGGGAAACAGC
>JAJYBW010000306.1 GCA_021778815.1 Acidobacteriota bacterium
CCCTGGAAGGCTTCGCCATACTGGGACCACCGCTGATTCGGACTTCCACCGGCTGCCTGAAGAAGCGCTCCCAAGCCTCCGTCATGAAAGTTGAGGCCATCCGAATTCGCGATGAAGCCGTATGGGTCGGGCTGACTTTCGTGCAGAAAGGGCAGGCCTGGATTCCGGGGAACTCCGAGATTGGCGAATGTGAAGTCTGTGAACAAAGGCTCAAGATTTGTGACAACAGGCTCGGCGCCGTTCGGCTCGGGCGCAGCGGATTTACGCGGATTGGATTCGGGAGTCGGGCCGTTGTTCTGGGTGCCATCGAGATGGCAGGAATTGCAATTTGCCTTGGTGCGAAACAGCTTCCATCCCTGGAGCTCGTCGGCCGTAAGTTGCACACGTTTGTCGCCGGCCAGGTAGTAGTCGAATTTTGAACTGAAGCGGTTGACCGGAGGATGCGCTTCATATTGCGCGATGGACAGCGTCAACTGATCGTAGGCGGCCTGTGCTCTGCTTCGATCGAGCTTGCTGAGATGGACCGTGGGATGATTGGGATCGTAGTTTCCGCCCGGTTGACTACAGACCGAATCGGTATCGGCGGGCCATTCAATCGCAAAAATCTGACTGCCCCAGACAGCTTCTGCGAGAGCGCTGTACGGCGCCCGTGAAGCGCGATAGACAAAACACGCGAAGTCGGTAAAGCCCATTTCCAGCGGATTGTCTGGAGGGCCCTGCGCCTGCTCTGCCGCAGGATTGCCCAGGCGGGTTCCAGTCGCGCGCCCGTCCCAGAAGTTGCCACCATAAAAGTTTTTCTGTGTCGCGTTGTAGTGAAAGATCGGCGCGAAGGTCGCGTAGGTGTAGCTTTGCGGTTTGCGATTGCCAAATCGCGAGCGAACCGATCCTGGATACGACCCCATGGTTTGATTCAGCGATGAAACTGGACCGGTAAATCCTGTTTCCGGCATGTGGCAAAAGGCGCAAGCCTCATTGCCTTTGACCGAAAGCGTTCTGTCGTAAAGCAAGAGGCCCCCGAGTCTTGTCTCATTGGCAAGCTGGTCGCTTCGATTGGGAGGGTTGGTAAGAAATTGCTTGAGGTAGGAAGCCTCATAGCGATCAATGCGCGTCTCGACTGCCTGGATGGCAGCTTGCGCATCGGGGGGAAGGGTGACATTTTGTTGTGGATCCTCCGCTGCCGAGACGCTATGAGAAATGAGCGCAGGGCGCACGATGACTCCAATGGCTAGCAACAGGGACACTACAACGGACAATTTTCCGGGGCGCATGGCAGCTGACTCCTAGCGGTTCGCTGCATGGCGTTGTGCTCCGTAGTTTGGGCGGGACACGGTTCGCCGTGCTCTGGTCTGGCTTGATGCTCAACAATGCGATGTGGTTGTCCCGACTCGTCAAAATGAGGCGAGGTATCGTGCGCGACATTTACGGAATTGTGGGGTAGGTGGGTGGCGGCTGGGTCGGCAGCGACGGCATGTTATTGCGCTGGGAGGCGATATACGCGAACCCGGCGACCGCGCTGGCGGCAACGGCGATGCCGAGAATGACCATCACCTTGATCGTTCCCGAGTGCCCTTTCTGGGTCAGCAGAGAGCTGTTTTCGGTGGTGGTGGTCTGGGTGGAGAGTTGCTCCACCTCCATTACGAGATTACCCAGGGCGATGTCGAACTGGCGATCGCGTGAGCTTTTCAGGCCGGATGTACTTTGGATATGCGACGTCAGCTCCCACAGCGAAATGTGGGTCTTGGGATCGAGAATATTCAATCGTAATTGAGGATCGTGCCATTCCGCGCCATTCCAGTAGCCGGCGTTGTTGCCGGGGAGAAGCTCGGAGGCGATGGGGTTGACCAGGCTGATTTGGAAGACCAGGTCGGCCTGATCGGGAGAGGACACGAGTTGATAGTGCCCCCAGGTCTGCATGTCGGAATAGAACTGCACATAGGGCCGGTCGGGGCCGCCACTGTAGACGTCGGGGAAGAGATTAGTTTTATCGCCAGCATTGGCGATGAAGATGGTTTTTGCAGCGCGGATTTGCGCGGGAACCGGGACGGAGATGTTGGCCAGCGGAGTGGCGGGCTGGCTACTGGATGAGGTTCCCGGCGCGGGATTCGATTGGTTCGCGAAGGGCGTACCGGACGAAGTGTCAGCGGCGGCGGCTGGTGGTGCGGGCGGTACAGTTGGCGCTGCCGAGGTTGCTTGCTGCGGGGAAGGCGCGTTCGGTAACGCGTCTGGCTGGGCGTACAGCACGGGCTGAAATACCAACCCGATCACGAGAACCATGCAGAGAAAATCCAGTCCAACAATCTTTCTCATACGCGAGCCTTTTCCCGGCTGCCTTGACGCCGCTATGAAGACTGCACAGGCGCTACGGTTGCATTGACCCGGGATGAGAAGGAATGTTTCGTCGGTGCGCCAAAATTTCTTCGGGCGATTGCTCTGCTATGCGGCTTCGACGGTGAGCTTGAGGCCGATGGCTTTGGTGACGGCGACCAGCGTTGAAAGGCGGGGATTACCTTTGGCCGACAAGGCGCGGTAGAGACTTTCGCGCTCAATTCCTGCAGCCTTGGCAACTTTCGCAATGCCACCTCGGGACTCGGCAATCTGCCGCAAAACAAGGAGAAGCACTCGCGGGTCGTCTTCGTCTTCGAGGGCGGCGCGAAGATACTCGGCGGCAAATTTTGGATCATCCCTAAGCTCGCGAATGATGGATTCGTTATGGGAGATGCTGGCTGGCTTTTTCATGGTGTAGAGGTCCTTTCCAGATAGTCTTTGAGATACATGTGCGCTCGTTCAATGTCGGCCGACTGCTTGCCTTTGTCGCCGCCGCACAAGAGCAAAACGCACGCCCGGCCCAGCATTGCGTAATACAGCCGGTATCCCGGACCGTAGTCGATTCGTAGTTCGTGCAGGTTCTCGCCCAATCGCTTGCAGTCGCCGAAATTGCCAGTCGCAACTCGGGCGATTCGGACGGCGATCTTCGCTCGCGCCCGAATGTCTTTCAATCCGGCGAGGCCAGTCGCCGGGGATCTTTGCCTGCTTGAGTGACGTAGCGGCGAATTTCGATCACGGTTGAGAGTGTAACTTATAAATTACACCTGGACAAGGCAAATGATTCGGCGGTAGAAGAGATCTGCTGTGCTAAGGGCGCGATGCGGCGAGATTTGGAGGCGAAGGGGAAGCGGGCGTGACAGCATGAGGATGGGCTTGAGGTAAAACCTCACATATCTCAAAAGCGAGATGTGGGGCACCCGGCTAAGGCCTTCCGCCTAACTCGGCGACTAGAATGGTCCGATGGTAGGCCCCATACTTCGACGACACTTTTGGCGCGGGTATTGGATCGCTCTGCGACGTAGTGGAAGGGATACGCGGGCGCGCGCTATGGCCATGCGTGTGAGTTTTTGGCTGCTGTACATCTTATTTCTAGTTCCGTTCTATTTTTTTCTGTTCAGAAAATCCGGTGAGGGATTAGGAATTTTTCTCGGGGATGCCACGCTGTTAGGCGGTGCGATTGTGGTGATGTTGATGATTCGTCGCTCGCATCGTCGCCAAGATCGGTTCTTCGAGTATTCATTCGTCAAGCCAAATCCACGCGTCATAAATATGGATGTTCCCCGCGAAGTCCGGGAGTATCTTGTACGCCGTGCGGCTATTATTTCTGCTTTGCTTATTCGAGCCTCGAGCGAGTGGTTCCTACAGCATAAGGAGTTGCCACCGGAAATCGAGGTGATTACGCGGCGTGCTCAGAACGAACTTCTACGGAAGGAGGGGTTGTGGGAAGTGCTGGAGGCCGACGAAGCTGATCTGTTTCGTGCGGCTGACGGCCATTGGACGGCAATACAATTAGATCAATCGGTTGCTTGGTGCGAGCAATTGCGGTTGCTCCGATGGACGCTGGGACTTGATACGAACTTATTTCCTCTTCATTATTTCCCGCGGGTCGACATTTCCGCTGCGAAAGGGATTGTTGAGGCGGGAAACGAATTATTTAGAGGAAAGAAGATGCTTGCGCCTTGGGATGTTCGAGTCGAACGCGATGTATCAAGCAGATATTTCTTGCGTTGCCTGGCGGAAAAGATTACGCGCGGACAATTGGTTGAGCCGGAAGCCGACGCGTGGGCACGGACGGTACGTGAGGAGTGTCATGGTCCGTCTACGGACTTGTTGGTTGGCGTTCAGACAGTTGGGGAATTGGACGACGAGAAATTACACCGCTTCTGGCTTTGTGCATATTTCAGAATGCGGTACGCTAATTACTTGGTTGATCTCTTGGGTTCTGACGGTCCAGTCACGTTCGCTGTTTGGTCACAGTCGCAGAGTTGACTCTGCTTCAATCCCTTGATATTCTTGTGAAGTTTGGCGAGCGACGGTAGTGTGCCTGTGGGAGGCGCCGTCCAGTTCCGCTGGCAGTCTACGGCGGATTGCGTTGATTCCAGAGATTGGTTAGTAGGGATTCGAACCTCGTCCTTGTGCACCTGCGACACCGGCCACCCTGGCGGGCTATG
>JAJYBW010000307.1 GCA_021778815.1 Acidobacteriota bacterium
TGTGGAAAGCAAAGAACGCTTCCCACATCTCCACAGCCCCGACTACGACGGCGGCGAGATATACTCGCCCACAAACCTAAACCGAGAAACTCCGGTTATCGCTGGATGAGAAAATCGGGGCAGGTCACAAGGCTGGCCGACTGAAGATTGCGATCGCTTATGCCCCCAGAGCTGACTCCACGGCAGCGGTCAGAGTTTTGAGACCGGCTGCGATGTCTGCCCCGAGATGGACGCGCAGGGCGCGTCGGCCGCGCGATTCCAGCACAGCCAAATCACCTGCCGCCTGCGCATCGATGACAATTCCAAAGCTGTACTTCTGCCCTGGAATCGATACATCGACAGCGTGATCTGCGGTGATCTGCAGAAATACGCCTGTGTTGGGACCACCCTTGTAGTCTTGCCCGGTGGAATGCAAAAAGCGCGGTCCGAAACCGAGACAGGTCGCTACTCTTTTTGTGTCACGAATCCTGTGCCGGAAGGTCTGAATCGCGGCTTCATTTTGCGGGAACATCGGCAAGAAGGCGAGCACCGCAAAGTAATCTCCCTCGTGGATCTGGTCGAGGTGCGCTTTGATATAGCCGGCTAAGGAGGACCCGGTTGCAGTCTCTTTGAGCCGAGCCGCATAGGTCGGCGCCGCATAGAGCCGGATGCCCCCGTCAGTCAGGATCGCATCGCGGACCGGCAGCTTGCCTGTCTCCTCGTACTTCGACGTCAAAGCGCGCGTCTCAATCTTTGCGGACTCGACGTCAGGCTGATTGAACGGGTTGATGCCCATTACGGAGCCAGCCACCGCAGTCGCAACTTCCCAAGTGAAGAGTTGGCCGAAGATCTCGTACCGGTCGGCAATCTCGAAGTACGCCACGGGATGACCGGCAGCCTCGAGCGCTGCGACTCTGGCATCGAGGCTGGAGTCGCGGGTGCCCTGCAGCTTTACATAGGCGAAGATCCGATCGTTCCCGTAGATTTCCGGCGCGGCAATTGCTTCGCGGTCCACTGGCGTAATGCCCTTGCCGAGTTTGCCGGTGGACTCGGCGATGAGTTGTTCGAGCCAAGCTCCCAGATCGTGAATCTCGGGCGAGGTGAAGATGGTGATCTTGTCCCGGCCGGCATTGGCGCCCGTTCCGAGAAGAAGACCGAGTTGGACGGCGGGATTTTCTGCGGAGGGCAATTTTGCCTGCGCGACGCCTTTGGCAGCCTCAGCGAGCAGGCGGGGCGTATCGAGGCCCGCTACCGTGGCCGCCACCACGCCAAAGTTCGACAGCGCGGAATAGCGCCCTCCGATCTCTGGATCGCCATAAAAGATATGGCGGAAGCCATCGGCTTTGGCGACCTGCTCCATTTTCGAACCGGGATCCGTGATGGCCAGACAATGACTGCCGGCTTTGTCCTTGCCCACAGCTTTTTCCATCTCGGCAAAAAAGTATTGCTTCAAGATGTTGGGTTCAAGGGTCGAGCCCGATTTGCTGGCCACGATCACGAGGGTCTCAGTCAAATTGAGCCTCTCTCGGGCAGCCTTCACCTGGGCAGGGTCGGTGGAATCGACGATATGCAGTGCGGGAAAGCCGGGTTGCGTGCCAAAGGTCTCCGCAAGCACCTCTGGACAGAGGCTGGAGCCTCCCATGCCAAGCAGCAGCGCTGACTTGAATCCGGCGGCTTTCACATCCTGCGCCAGCGCGGCATGCGAGGCCGCGTCCTTTTGCTGGCGTTCGACGATGTCAATCCAGCCAAGCCACTTTTCCTCGCCATCACTGGTCCAGAGAGTGGGATCCTTCTTCCAGAAGCGTGCCACTTTCTTGTTGTCGAGCCAATCACTGGCGGCGGCCTTCACTGCTTGACCCAGGGAGTGCGGTATCGCAAATCGAAAGTTCATATTGGATTTGATTTTGCCTCAAATGAATTTGGATGCGAAGCGTGAGAACGAGACATGGGATATTTGCATGATCGGAGCATGGCCGGCCGATCCGGGGATCGCGGGATTCAATCTCGATGAAAGCCGCGTTTGAACGATCGCCCCTGGGCGCCGCGACTCAGGACGCAATCAATACCTCCGTTGCGGAAGCCTGAAGTCATACGCAAGGCCAAAGGTAAGTCCGCGGGGGTGAAGGTTGGTGCTGAAAAGCTGCGGCCAATACTGGTACTCGTAATCCGCGTGCGCCCAGACATTTTCCCATAAGCGATATTGCCCGCCGCCACTAGAGGAATAAATCACACGGCTGTCGTGTGTGTATGCGTAGTTGTTGCCGAAGAGGAAGTCGATGGTCCCATAACCGATCTTTGCGCTCGCCATCGGATAGAAGTTTCTGTACCGGTGCCAGGCGTAATTCGCGCCGCCCAGAAACGACTTCTCTGTTACATTGGGCTGGCTCGACGAACGATTGAATGTGATGTCTTTAATCTGAGCCTCAATCGCTAATCCATGCACCCTGCTGGTCAGGAAGGCCGGACTATAGTCCCCCCACATGGTATAGCCCAGCATGTAGCCGGAACCGAGATCCGGATTAAACGCCGACAGACCGCCGCCAATCTCAAATGGGAGCACATCCTGCTTAGCTGACGGAACCACCTGCGCAACTGACTGCACCGAAAATTCCAGCAGGCAGGAACTGAGTAAAAAAATCAAAGCCTTTCGGAACATTTGCATCTCCTTAGGAACCGCAAAACTTTGATAGCCCTGTAGCCATCCTAGAGGAACAGTGCAATCGACGGTCCGGAATTGCAAGGCAAGGAAAAACCTCTGAAATCGGGTTCGCAAAGCTCCTACGAAGTGTTACAAGACCGCGTGGGATGCACCACATCGGCCCGGTCAATATAGCAGGTTTCCTGCCTCGGCTTCGATAGCAGCCATTAGCGACCGGGATGCGGCGATACGTGTGCCTGCCAGTTCCCTCGATGTGTTTAGACGCAGCTTTCCCGGCAAAAGCTCAATCGCAGAACGGATCACAGAGAGCAAAGAGGTAAAAGTGGGATATCGCGTGTCGCGCCCAATCTTTGCCGCCGCCCGCAGAAACCCTATCGCGCCCAGCTGCTCGAGGATATCCGCATCGCGTACGACCACCGCCTCGATGCAGACTGGGTCGTCCTGTGGCTGATGGGTTCGAATTACCTCCTCGACAGCATGGAGCTTCGCGGGTGGGAATCCCCACGCAGGGAGCAGGCTTCGGACCTTACGGATGGTGTACGGAACGTGGTCCCAATGGATCAAGGCTTCAGGGCCATCGGGGCGGTGCCCAACAAATACGCCAATGTCATGCAGCCAGGCGGATGCGAAAACGACATCATCGTCGTAGTCAATCCCCTGCCCGATCGTGCAGGCAAGTGCATACAAACGTGGCTGGTGACCGAATTTGTCCACAGGCCTTGCCTCGGACTCGATGTACTGGACGACGGCTTTTCTCCACTCCATCCTCACCGCGTGGGACCTCCCGGCCACCGAGGCGAGATGCGAATGAGGTCCAGGCCGCCCAGATCCTGCACAGAGAAGACCGGGGATGCCGCGGGAATGGCTACGATGCCTCGTTCGGGAAGATCCAGTGACTCAAAACCAGGACTCATGAGCCGGGCCGAACCCGATGCCGCGAAGAGGTACGCGAGTCCTTGCTCGGGCTCGTGCAGGCCGGGCAGGGACACGCTGGAGCGGCTGACCTTGACCGGAATGCGCTCCACGCAAAAGTAGTCATCTTCCAGGAATACGGTGCGGTCCGGCAGAACCCTGGGCTGCACCTTGCCGGCGCGGGTCGTAAGCTTCGTCGCTTCCAGCGACTTTTCGATTTGCAGCTCACGAGGACGCCCATAGTCGAAGAGCCGATAGGTAAGGTCGCAGTTTTGCTGGGTTTCCAGGAGAACAGAACCGGGCCAGATGGCGTGCACGGTTCCTGCATCGACGAAGACCATGTCGCCAGTAGCGATGGGGATGGACTGTAGAAGGCTTTCCATCGTCCCGCGATCCACTGATGACCGGATTTGGTCCATGGTCGTGTGCGGCTTCAGGCCAACGGCAACTTGCGCGTCCCGTTCGGCGGCCAACGCATACCAGCACTCGGTCTTTCCCCGCAGATGCCCATCTCTGCGAGCGAGCAAATCGTCGGGATGGACCTGGACGCTCAATTTCTCGCGGGCGAAGATTACCTTGATCAGCAGGGGTGAACCCTCTGGCGGAGCACCCCGGCCAAGGAGCGCATCAGGCGCTTCGCGGAAAAGGTCACCGAGCGCCCTGCCGGTGTGCGGTCCGCTCGCGACCGTGCAGGCATCGCCCGTGAGCCACACCTCACCAATCGGATCTGTCTCTGAATCAATCGGATACCATGGCTGGAGACTGCGTGCGCCCCATACTCTCGGAACAAATCGCGGGGCGACCCGAAACGGTGCAATCTGTGCAAAGAGATTGGGAGACCGTTTTTCCAAATGCCTGACTCCCGAACTGTGGAATCGCAGAAACCTGCTCTTCTTCATTCAAACCGTCGTTGGGCCGGGCTTTCGCATCCAGTCCCACACA
>JAJYBW010000308.1 GCA_021778815.1 Acidobacteriota bacterium
CGAGGCAGTCGCAGACTTCAAGCCCGGTTCCGTCTCCACCACGGTCATTTCCACGGTCTGCGGCAGATCAATCCCCACCGGCACGCCATCGAAGAAGGAAACTTTGATCGGCAGATTCGGGATCAGGTATTCCACCGCATCGCCCAGCGTTTCGGCGTTCAGATTCGTCTGCTCAAAGTTTTCCGTGTTCATAAAGTAGTAGTCGTCGCCGTCGGAGTACAGAAACTCCATCGCAACTTCATCCACAATCACCCGCTCGATCGGATCAGGCGAACGAAACCGGTGCTCGTACATCGCGCCCGACCGCAGGTTGCGCAGCTTGGCCTGGATAAACGCGCGCAGGTTGCCGGGGGTGCGATGCTCTACCTTGAAAACAGAATGCAGTTCACCGTTGTGCTTGATGATCATGCCAGGACGTAATTGCGTGGCGGGAATCGCCATAAATAAACTTGCTCCTTAACAATTGTCAGATTTTCGTTCACAGCAGATCGCCGCGGCGCCCGCCGAACGCAAAGGTCAACCCTTCCAGTGTAGCCTAGCGAGGGCGGCGGAACACGGTCGCTGCCGGAAAGCTCGCGGCTCCCCTCAACTCCAGTAGAAATGGAGGTGATACACTCCACTTCGATCCATGACCAACGGCAAGCAGATCACGATAGCTCGCACCCTCCTTGTCATCTGGCTGGCCGCCTGTCTGGGCATTTTCCTTGTTCGCTCCATCCATTGGCCCCAGGTCAACGATCCCGCGCAGATTAGCTATCTTTGTTTCCTCATGGACCATGGCTTCGCGCCCTACCGGTCTCTTATCGAGATGAATATGCCGGGAATTTATCTCACCAACTGGAGCGTCGCTCACCTCCTCGGCGTCGGATCTCTTCCGTGGCGAGTCTTTGATCTCCTGCTGATTTCAGTGGCCATGGCCGCAATGATTTGCATTGCCCGCATCTACGACTGGTTGTATGGCTTTTTCGCGGCAGCACTCTTCGCCCTGTTTCACGGCCAGGACGGCCCCGCTCAGCTCGGCCAGCGCGACTTTATCCTGGCGGTCTTGTTCCTTTGCGCCTGCGCCTTCCTGTTTGAAGCTTTGCGACGGGACAAGAAATGGCTGCTCTTTTTCTTTGGCCTTTGCTCTGCCGCGCCCATCACCTACAAGCCACAAGCCCTGCTATTGACTCTCTTTCTGCTGGCCGCCCTTGGCTGGCATCTGCGATCCCACCAGAAACCGTTTCTATCAGCAGCAACCTTCAGCGTTGCCGGTATGGCCGTGCCGATCCTGCTGGTACTTGGCTTTCTTCTCGAGAAGCATGCGCTTCTTGCATTTGTTGTCACGGAGCGAACCCTGCTGCCGTACTATGCCACTCTCGGTCGACATTCCGTGCTGTCGTTGCTTCGGTTGCTCCTCGTCAGTTCCATCGGAGCGCTCCTGCTTCTCGGCGTGGTGATCGCCCTATTGCGGCGCAGCCAATGGAACTGGGAGCGCACCGTACTCGTTGCAGCGATTCTGTTCGGAGCAGCCTCGGACATCGCACAGGGGAAGGGATTTCTGTATCATCGCTATCCCTTTGCCGCCTTCGCGTTACTCTGGGTAGCGCTTGAATTCGCAGCCGCCACACGCGTTGCCGGAATCCCTCGCAAGCTCGCCTATGTGGGCCTCCTCTACGGAGCGATCATCGCCGGCATATTTACCTCGCGCGCCAGCCACCGCACCTGGGATGAAACCTATAATCAAGCGTTACGACTCGACTTGATTTCTCTAGGCGGTTCCAGCCTTTCCGGTTCCGTCCAGTGCATTACCATGTCCCCGGACTGCGCAACAACGCTCTATCGTCTGCATCTGCTGCAATCGACCGGGCTGGTCTACGACTACTACATCTTCGGCCCAAACAAGTACCCCGCGATCGCCTACGTGCGACACCGTTTCTGGAATCAATTCATCGACAACCGCCCTCGCGTGATCATCCTGGGCAGATGGCTCTATCCCGAACGCGCCGACGACTACAGCAAGCTGAACCGCTGGCCCGCCTTTCGCGACGAGCTCAACCAGCATTACGCGCTCTACACCGAACGAAGTTTTCCTCCGCCAAAACCCGGCCTGCTCGGATACGGCTACCGCATCTATGTTCTGCGATAGTCAAAAAACTTTTCGCAATGTGGAAGAAATCCCCTCGCACGCACCTGTTGTGTTGACTATCTACAATCGACAAGTGTAGATAGTCATAGCATGGGAAAGCCAAGTGATCTCGTCCAGGGCACGCTCGATCTTCTGATTCTGAAAACCATCTCGCTCGAGCCAAAACACGGCTGGGCCATCGCCAAACGCATCCAGCAAATCTCCAATGAAGTGCTCCAGGTCCAGCAGGGATCGCTCTACCCCGCGCTGCATCGCCTCGAGCAGCAAGGTTGGGTTCGCGCCAAATGGAGTGAAACCGAAGGCGGTCGGCAGGCCAAGTTCTACTCCCTCACCGCCGCCGGCCGTTCCCAGCTCGAACGCGAAAAGCAAAGCTGGAGCCGCCTCTCCACCGCCATTAACCTGGTCGTCGACGAAGCCTGAACAGGAGCACGCCCATGCGATTCTTCGACCAACTCATCGCGATCCTCGTCATGGCTCTAGGCATCGGCGCCACGGCATCGTCAAAGCACGGTCAGCCAAAACTTCAGTGCAACCCTCGTCCTCGCCTTCGCCGCATTCTCACTTTTGCTGGCTTCGATTGGGCTCTATGGAGTGCTCTCCTATCTCGTCACCCAGCGCGTCAAGGAAATCGGCATCCGTCTGGCCCTCGGCGCGCAACGAGCCCAGGTGCTGCGCCTCATCTTGATAGATGGCGTCCAGCCTGTTCTGCTTGGACTGCTTCTTGGGCTCGGCGGAGGTGTCGCCGCGGGTTCGATGATCCGCTCCATCCCCTATGGAACGCATCCGCTCGACTTCAGCGTGTTCGTTGCAGTCATCGGCTGCCTTCTGCTAACGGCAGTCATCGCCTGCATGGTGCCCGCCATTCGCGCTTCGCAGATTGAACCCGTCCGCGCCCTTCGCACCGAGTAGTAGTCGCTCGATCACCGCATCAATAATTTCGTGCTATTTGTCAAAAGTTGGAATGTCGTGGGTGCCCCATCCTAGCTTGCTAGGGTGGGATAGAACAAGGCCCGCATCGCCGTAGCCTTGCAAATGACTTCCAAGATGCCCTTGCCTGATTTATCCAAAGATCTTCGCGAAAAATCTTCCAATCTTACGGAAGAAACCCCGCTTGGGCTGCGGCTTTGCCTGCGGGGTGGGCGGAGCTTCTGCGACCGCAACCGGCCCCGTGTTCACCGACGGTCCGAATCCCGGCACTGGCGCACTCGCCACCGTGGCCGCGCTTTCCGGCGTCGCCATTCCGGATGGAGTTCCCGTCGGCACTGTCTGCTTCGGCGCGGTATAGCTCAAGGTCGTGGACACTTCAGAGTGGATCTCCCCCGGCGGCACCACTGGCGTCGTGGGTGCCGCAGGCGGGGGCGCCAGGCCCTCACTTTCCGCCAACGGAAACGCCGTGTCCGCCGGCGTCGAACTGGGTCCGCCAACATTCTCCGACTTCTCAGCCGGTTGGGCCGCAACCGCTTCGCCCGGCTTCGCCACCGCCTGTCCCGGCGCAGCGGTCGAGCCAGCGCTGGCCACCGAAATCACCGGCGCAGCCGGACAACCGCAGGGCTGCGATTCGTTGTCCACCACGTTGCGCACACTGCCCTGCTCAAACATCACCCGCTGATTCGGCATCACGCGGTACACGCCCGGCCCCATCTGTTCGCTCACCGTAACGTACGGCGCATTGTCGCCGCGATTCGCCACGCAGGTGTCGCCATGATCGTTTAACCGAATGCGAACGTCCGCCTGTCCCGGCCCGGATAGCAGAATGCGCAGATCCGGAGTCAGCACCACGTCAGAATTTTTGCCGACCTTGTAATGCGCCTCCATCGCGCCATGATCCAGCGCCACCATCAGCGGACTGTTGGCATCGGAAGCGTTATATTGTTGCGAAAGATGCACCGTCGTGGTCGCACAAAGATCCAGCCGGCCACCGCGCGTCAAGTGAATCGGCAGCGTCACGTTCCCCGCCGTCACCGTGCTGCCATTGCCCAGCGACGTGCCCTCCCCGGTTAATGTGACCGCTCCCGAAACTTGAATTTTTTCCGCTGTGGCCGAAGGATCGAGATGCCCAATCGTCTGCTGCGCAATAGCCCGCGACGTGTTCGCCTGCGATGGAGTGGTTTGCGCGCCCGCACTCCCCGCCAACGTCGCCACCGCCAGCATCAACAGGCATCCCGCGGCGCAACCCGGACGCAAAAGAAACATCCTCTACTCCAGCTTCAAAAAGTTGGCGATCAAGCGCGCGCCCTCGCCGGTCAACACGCTCTCGGGATGGAACTGCACGCCTTCCACAGGAAAATTGCGATGGCGCAGTCCCATGATCAGCCCTTC
>JAJYBW010000309.1 GCA_021778815.1 Acidobacteriota bacterium
TACAGGATGCGTGGCAAGCAGCTTCTGACTCCGACGCGCCGCCGGAGATGGACGCAGATTCGCTGAACATGCATTTTGCGTACGAGGATGAGGATGCGCATACCCGTCATGAGGTGTGGTATCTGGACGGGGTGACGGCGCTGAATGAAATGCGCGCGGCGCGCGAGCTGGGCATCCACACATTTGCGCTGTGGCGGCTAGGCAGCGAGGATCCGACACTGTGGAATATCTGGAACAAGCCGATGGACCCGGATGCGGCGCAATTGCTGTCGACGATTTATCCGGGTGCGAATGTGAACACCGATGGATACGGTGACATTCTGAAAGTGAGCGGCAGGCCGCAGGACGGCAAGCGAACCATCCAGATTGATTCCGACTCCAACCTGGCCGTGAGCCAGGTGATCCATTCATTTCCGGAACCGTACACACTGCTGCAGTACGGGTATCATCCTGACGAACTGGCGCTGACCTTTGACGATGGGCCGGATCCGACGTGGACGCCGAAAATTCTGGACATTCTGACGCGGGAGCATGTTTCCGCAACCTTCATGGTGATTGGCGAAGAAGGGCTGAACCATGTAGGCCTGTTGAAGCGCTATTACAAAGATGGGCAGGAGATCGGGAATCATACGTTCACGCATCCTGACATCAGCCAGATATCCGCGCGCCAGCTGGAACTGGAGATGAACGGGACGGAGCGATTGTTTGCGGCAGAGTTAGGGGTGCAGCCGCTATTCTTCCGGCCGCCGTATTCGATCGACCAGGAGCCGGACACGAATGATCAGGCGGCCCCGGTGGACCGTGTGGAGCAGATGGGCTACATCATCGTCGGCGACAAGATCGACACCGACGACTGGAACGAACATCCGCGAAAGACGCCGCAGGAGATTATCGACACGGTTCTGAATCAACTGGAAGTGATGAAGACCAAGCCGCAATTTCGCGGCAGCATCATCCTGATGCATGATGGCGGCGGGGACCGTTCGGTGACGGTGGCAACGCTGCCGCTGCTGATTGATACGCTGCGTGCGAAAGGGTACAAGATTGTTCCTGTGTCGGCGCTGATCGGCAAGACGCGCGACCAGGTGATGCCGCCGATTCCGGCGAAGCAACGTTGGCAGGCGCATATTGATGCGATCGCGTTCTGGTTTCTCTCCTTCTTTGCGCATACCGTCGTTCTGGTCTTTATCGTCGGCGACATCCTGATGACGGGCCGACTGCTGATTGTGGGGTTGTTCGCGGTGCTGGATCGGCTGCACAAGCGACGGCCATATCCGGGGGCGGAGAATTATTTGCCGGAGGTCGCGGTGCTGATTCCGGCATACAACGAAGGCAAAGTGATTGCGCGAACGATTCGGTCCGTGCTGGGCTCAAATTATCCCAAGCTGCGGGTGGTGGTGATCGACGACGGTTCGACGGACAACACGCTGGAGGCAGCGCGCGCGGCGATGCCGGCAGATTTGGAGTCCGGCCGGTTGCTGGTGGTGACGCATGCGAACGGCGGCAAGGCGGAGGCCTTGAATTATGGTTTGCAGTTCGTTACCGAAGAGGTGTACATCGGGATCGATGCGGACACGGTGATTGCGCCGGATGCGATTGCGAAGCTGATTCCGCGCATGGCCGATCCGAAGGTGGGTGCCGTGGCGGGCAATGCCAAGGTGGGGAATCGCATCAACCTTTGGACGCGGTGGCAGGCGCTGGAATACATTACCAGCCAGAATTTTGAACGACGCGCGCTGGATTTGTTCAACGTGGTGACGGTGGTTCCGGGCGCGATTGGGGCGTGGCGCACGGCCGCGGTGAAGAAAGCGGGCGGCTACCACGTGAACACGGTGGCGGAAGATGCCGACCTGACGATGAACCTGCTGCAGCAGGGATGCAAGGTGGTGTATGAAGATCGTGCGTTCGCGTTTACCGAGGCGCCGGACAATATGCGCGGACTGATGCGGCAGCGATTCCGCTGGTCATTCGGAATTTTGCAGGCGGTGGTGAAACATCGCGGCGCGTTCTTGCGGCATCGCGCGATGGGACTGTTCGCGTTGCCGAACATGATTATTTTCCAGATTATTTTGCCGCTGTTTTCCCCGTTTATTGACTTGATGTTTATTGCGGGCGTTTTGAACTATGCTATCAACCGGCATTTTCATCCAGTAGCGGCGAATGCAGCCAGCTTCGACAAGCTGATCGTTTATTTTATGGCGTTCCTGGTGGTGGACTTCCTGGCGTCAAGCCTGGCGTTCCTGCTGGAGCCGCGGCACGCCAGCAATAAAGGGGATGGCTGGCTGCTGTTTCACATCTGGATTCAGAGATTCACGTATCGGCAGGTTTTCTCCCTGGTGCTGTTGAAGACAATCAAGCGCGCCATTGATGGACGCCCGTTCGCGTGGGAGAAACAGGAACGCACGGCGCGGCTTTCCGCGAGCACGGAACGAGCGACGCAAAGCAAGTGACCGTCCTGAGGAATGAGTTCGCGCGCAAAGGATGACAGGTCGAGCGAATGGGTGCGCGATCGAGATGGCGAAGGGGAGAGAAATTCTTCCGCAGGCAAGTTGTACGGTTGCGAGTGACATGACAAGGAGTTGCACAAATTTCTTATTCATGTTCTTTTCTCTGCTCTGCTGGCTGGAACGCGTTTGCAGGGGTGTTGCACGCCGAGATTCCCATCGGTTGACGGAATGGAACAGAGCGATCGATGGCGTTTCAACAGGGACAATCATTGGTAATCTATTGGAAATGCTTGTAGCTTGAGAGCAATCCATCCCCTAATTGGAGGTACAGATGAAAATGTTGCGAGGCAAGAAATTGAGTTGTGCAAGTGTGCTGCTGTGCAGTGTCGCGGTAGCCGCACCGCAAGCGATGGTTGCGCAAAACCATGTTGTTTCGCCCGGAGATATTCAGAATGATGTCTCGAAGGCGTCCGCAGCCCGCCAGCAGAACCAGAAGCAGGTTCAGGATTTTCTGTCGAGCCAGGAAGCGCAGCGGGCGATGAAGTCGGCGAAGATCGATCCCCAGCAAGTGACGAGTGCGGTGAGCCAGTTGAATGACGCTGAACTGGCGAGCCTGGCGGCGCGATCGGCCAAGGCGCAGAAGGATTTTGCGGCGGGAAACATCGATAACCACGACCTGTTATTGATTCTGGTTGGGCTTGCAGCTTTGATCTTGATCATCGTTGCTGTGCACTAGGAATGAAAGCCTGTCTGATTGCAGCGATTTTGTTACTCGGCGGTCCATGGGCCGCCGCTGCAGTTCAGTCGGGCTCGGCGCAGTCCATTTGGATTGATGTTCCGTTTGTGCAACAGACAACGGATGGCTGCGGGTCGGCCTCCTTAGCGATGGTGATGCAATATTGGGATCGGAAACAGGGTCGAGCCGTCGCCGTCGATGCGCAGGAAACACACATCCAGGCAGCGCTGTTTTCTCCGGCTGCCAAGGGGATCTTTGCAAGCAGCATGCGCGAGTATCTGGAGCACTCCGGGTATCAGGCGTTCGCGTTTCGCGGGCGGTGGAGCGACTTCGAACATCAGTTGGCGTTGGGACGCCCGATGATTGTGGGACTGCAGGCAAGCGGCGGGCTTGGGCCTCTGCATTATGTGGTGGTGGTAGGAGTGGATCCGGCGAGGAACTTTCTTTTTATGAACGACCCGGCACAGCAGAAGATGCTGCGAATTTCTCGGGATGGGTTCGAGCAAGAATGGCGTGGGACGAACGACTGGACGCTGCTCGCCGTGCCCAAGGCGTCTCCATCCCCGGCACGACCGGCGCATTGATTGTATTTTTACTTTTCCTGATTGCGGCGGCCGCCGCATGGGGGCAGACGACGGACGTCGCTCCTGGCATGACAGACAATGAGGCATATGTAAAGTCGCTTTACGACGCCAAGCGATGGCAGGATGTAGTGCGCGCGGTTCCCGAGTCGGCCAGTGCGCCGGCAGATCTGGAACTGGATCGCGGTTTGGCTCTGGCGGAACTGAGGCGATTCCACGAGGCGGAGCGGACATTTGAAGCGGGTCATGCGGGGCATCCGCGCGATGCGCGCTTTCTGGAAGAGATGGCGGGGATTGCTTACCACGACAAGCGATACGCGCCGGCAAAGAAGGACTTGCGGCGTGCTTTGTTGCTCAGCCCGAACGACGCCTATGCGAGCAATTTTCTAGCGTCGATCTATTTTCTGGAGGGCAATCTGGAAGCGGCGCTGAAGTATTGGAATCGAGTGGGAAAGCCGAAACTGAGCGATGTGAGCTACGATCCGGCGCCGGAATTGAATCCGCTGATTCTGGATCGCGCGTTCAAGTTTTCTCCGGGCGCGGTGTGGACCAGAAATCAATATCTAACGACGCAGGCAGAGTTGCAGGGGCTGGATCTGTTTCCGCATGCGTTCTATGAATTGCAGGCGCAGCGGGATGGCGCGTTCAAGCTGGTGTGGCACGCGAGCCAGCAGCCA
>JAJYBW010000310.1 GCA_021778815.1 Acidobacteriota bacterium
CAACGGACAGCGCGGCGTCGAGGCGGTGTTCGCCATGGATGGCGCAGACATCAGTGATCCCGAGATGGGCGGAAGCACGTTTACGAATTTCAACGTCGACGCGATCCAGGAACTGCAGTCGAGTTCCGGATGGATGCCGGCGGAGATTGGTCGAGGCGCAGCCGGTTTCACCAACATCATCACGCGGTCCGGCAGCAGCGGCTTTCACGGCTCTTTTTTTGAATTCCTGCGCAACTCGGCGCTCGACGCGCGCAATTACTTCGACCATCCCTCCATCGCGGAGCCGGGCCGGATTCCGCCCTTTCGCCGGAATGAGTTTGGATTCACCAATGGTGGGCCGGTGCTGCTGCCGCATCTCTATGATGGCCGCGGCCGAACCTTCTACTTCGGCGAGTATCAGGGCTTCCGGCAGGTGCTCGGGACAACCCAGGTACTGGCAGTGCCGACCGTCGCGGAGCGCGCGGGCCAGGACGTCGTGACCTACCCTGACGGGAGTACAGACACGCTGCAGGTGCCGGTCGATCCGCAGATTGCCGCAGTGATTGCGCGCTATCCTTTGCCAAACAATCCGACCGGTGCCTACGGAGATCGCACATACGCCGCGCCTTCCAATGTGGCCACCAATGCCGATCAATTCTCGATTCGCCTCGACCAGAAGCTGAGCGCAAAGGGCCAGTTTCTCGCCCGATTTACCTATGACAATTTGACCGGTCCAACGACCAATCCGGATCAGACATTGCTCGATCCCAGTTTTGGCGTGCAATATATCGACCGCCAGCGCAATGTGGCGTTCACGTATACCCGTACAGTTTCGCCGCGATATTTGTGGTCGGCCTCCTTGAGCATCACGCGGACGACGCCGTCATTTCCCACTCCGAACCACACCCAGGCCGCCCTGAAGTTCACGGATGGCCTGTTCGAGCCCTTCAATGGTGCGGCTGGCACGGTGATGTCATCCTTTGGGAATTTGTTTCAGGGCCAGCTGAACTTCACCTGGACGTCGTCGCAGCATACGGTGAAGTGGGGCGTGGAGGCCCGGCTCAACCGCGACACCACCTATTTCGGCACCAGCCCCAACGGGGAGTACGACTTTGGCGGGGGCACCGTCTATTCGCCAACCTTCATTCCCTCTGCGAGTGGCCAGCACGACATCCAGCCGGGCGACCCGCTGCCGGATACGCTGAGCAGCCTTCTGGTCGGCTATCCGTATGGCTATACCATCTCCGTGGCACCACCCTATTTTTCAAGCGGGCCCCACATCGGTCCGGCAGCCATCAACCGCAACGACGTGAACGCGTATGTGCAGGACACGTGGAAAATCAACGAGCACTGGGCTCTCGATTATGGGCTTCGCTACGAGGTGTACACGCCAATCACGGAGCGAGCGCACCGCACATCCAGCTTTCTCAATCCGTATCCACCAGCGGGAGTGGAACAGGAGTATGTGATCAATCCGCAACCGGGGTATCAAAGTGGATGGAACGGCTGGGGACCGCGGGTTCAAGTCGACTGGAACGCGCCAGGGCAGGTGCGTGTGCATGCGGGTGGCGCAATCACCGTGATTCCTCCGAATATCTGGCAGGACAATTTCCTGACTGGATCGACGCCATTCAGCGTCTATCCCCGCGTCAACGCGGCGAAGAGTGGCGAGATTGCCTACGGTTTCCAAATCACACCGGATGAACTTCCACCAACCTATACGCCGGGGGGTCAGAATGTGTTTGCCAGCGGCAATACAAAGGATGTGCCTCCCAACACTGTGATGGATGTGAATCGCTATCAGCAGGATCTGGCCGCATTGGCGCCTGGGCACCAGCTTTCTTTGCTTAGCCTGAATGGTATCGATCGGCGTTTCGGCAATGCATTTTTGCAAACCTGGACGCTGGGAGTGGAGCGCGTGTTTCGAGCCCTCACGGCGGATGCGGCCTACGTCGGCACAGAGTCATTCCGCCTGCCGCGCATATCGTATCCGAATGCTTATCCTGGGGCCGAAGCCGGCTTTGCGCCCTACACCAATTTCAACAGCAGTGGCGCAGTAACAGGTGGATTTGGTTTTGAGTCCGTGATTACGGATACAGCCCACTCGTCGTATAACGCACTGCAGACGTCGCTGGCCGGGCAGGTTGGACATAGGGGTCCTGGTTTGCAGGCAGGCTATACGTGGAGCAAGTCTCTCGACGACGTCAGCGGAATTCTCGGTGGCACTGGCTCGGCTGGCGCCGTAGTCCTCTTCAGCCCGCAGGATCCATACGACACGCACGCGGAAAAAGGTCCATCGAACTTCGACGTGACCCACGCTTTTACGGTGAGCGCAGTCCAGAATTTGCATCTCGGAAGTTTGAAATTCCTCCCATCGAGTGCCCAGGTGCTAACAAAGGGCTGGGAGTTTCTGAGCATCTCAACCATCACCAGCGGATCGCCCTTCACGGTGTATTCAGGAATACAGCAAACCGGCTATGGGACAGTCGGCGCCGATCGCCCAGATCAAATCGGCAAGCCCGACCTTTCCACCGCCCACAGCGCAACCCGCCGCAGGGAAGATTATTTCGGTCTCGGGACGAACAACGCCAGCTACTTCTCCATCCCCATTGGAATCCCGGGGGGCAGCGGCCCAAACTCCGGGCGCTTTGGCACCCTCGGCCGCAACACGTTTCGCGGGCCGGCGTACTACGACTTTGACTACGCACTCATCAAGACAACGCCGATCGGCCACCGAAGCAGCGGTCTCGAGCGGGCGGACCTTCAGTTCCGCGGAGAGTTCTTCAACCTCTTCAATATCGTCAACATGGGTCTGCCCGCGAACACCATAAGAGGCTCGGGATTTGGCGTCATCAGCAAGACCGCCGGCACATCGCGGCAGATTCAGTTTTCACTCAAGCTTATCTATTGACAGAAATTCGGAAGCGACACAGACGCACGCGGAATTTCCCAAGAAGAAACATCAATCATCGGTTGATGGATGTTTGCGTTGCGTTGACTGTGGGACGCAGCACAACGAAAGCAGATTCATTTATGTTTGATAGGCTTCTACCCGCTTCGCAGGCCGCTTGCTCATCTCGCGGGCGATGACTTTTTCAAGATGCCTCGCGACCCGATGAGCCGTGTAGTCAGAGCCATAGGCGAATCGCATCATCGGCCCAAAATCGTTGACTGCCGCAATGCCGACAAAATATAAGCCCGGCGCCGACGACTGAAAATCGATCGATAGTGCCGGTGCATTGGTCAAGGACCGAATCTCGTTTCGAATCGCCACGTCCAAAAACTCCAGCCGGCGCAGGTCTGGCTTGTATCCCGTAGCCGCAATCAGGTGCTCGGTTTCGTGCTCATGGAAGGTACCGTCTTCCGATCGCAGCGACAATCGCACCACCCCGTCCGACGCAATGGCGTGCGCAATCGAGTATCCCAGCAGCATCGGGACCTTCCCCTCCACGCGCGACTTCATCGGCCATCCCGGCGCAGGTCCCAGGTGGTTCTTAACGATCCGCAGCCGAACATTCACCGGCAGGTGACGGAACATTCCTGGCGCATAGGTATAGATTCTGGATTTCCATCCCGGTCCCAGCCCAGAAGAAGGATTTCTCAATCGCTGCCAAATCGAACGTCGACCGCTACCTGGGCCATCGTGGAATCGAATTTTTGAAGCGCGTGCCAGCAGCGTTACATCGACCCCGCTCTCGTGCATCAGCGCTGCCATATCCACCGCGGAAGCACCCGCACCGATGATCGTGACCCTCTTGCCGCGAAAAGCGGAATAGTCATGGTGGGCTGAACTGTGGGTCAGCAATTCCTTTGGCAAGTGCGACAGGAGTCCCGGGACGTAAGCAAAATGGCTGATTCCTACGGCCATCACGACACGCCGCGCTTCGAACGTCGCTCCATCCTCCACCCGCAGGCGGAAGCCGTTCGGGGACCGCTCAATCTTTGTCACCCGACGCGTATCCAGATGGGGAACCATCCGCTCCTGGAACGCAAGACCATAATTGATAAACGTGTCCAGCGGCACCGGCGTGCGAGTGTCGTCATAAGGAAGTCCGCGGGCCTCGCAGAATTGCTTCAACGTGAAACTGCCGTTGGGATCGGAAAGGTTTGAAGCGAAGCCATCCGACTTCAGCAGCATTCCCTGCGGCATGTGCTGCCGCCACACTTCCATCGGGGGCCCGAAGATAGTGAAA
Organism: Acidobacteriota bacterium; assembly: GCA_021778815.1. Classification (GTDB taxonomy): domain Bacteria; phylum Acidobacteriota; class Terriglobia; order Terriglobales; family Acidobacteriaceae; genus JAKAAZ01. Next base: position 4,173 of record JAJYBW010000310.1, read on the forward strand.
TGGATCCCGAGCGCCTGCAGGTGCGCAGCAAGAGATAATCCGTACGGGCCTGCTCCAACAATTGCAACTTCGAAGGCAGAATTCATGCCAGTCCTCAATCGATGGCGAAATTTTCACGTGCTGAGCTGGAAGCGCTTATGTCCGGCTTCCATTCGGAGTCTTTCAAAGCGCAGGGTCCGTAGCCCTGCCGCTCGACAAACCATACGGTGCCAAACAATCCCTGGATTCAGGGCTTGTCTTCAGTAGAATTTGAGGAGCATTCGTTCG
>JAJYBW010000311.1 GCA_021778815.1 Acidobacteriota bacterium
GTCTCAGCGATGGCCGCGATGTACTTCAGGTGGCGAAACTCGACAAGATCGAACATGCCTCGGCACTCCAAAACCGAAGGCAGCGCGCAAAGAACTTCAGAAAATGCAGGTCGAACTTTTTGCTTCCATCTTTTCTGCTCCAGATTCGACGAGCTTTATGTCGCTGTCAATCGGGCACTTTTTTGTTCCCTGACTTGCGGCGCGCAGATTCGGCCATAGACAGAAGCTATCGCACCCCCTCAAAACGCCGGTTTTTCGGGCCTGTCCATAGACAGAAGGCATGGTGCCATAGACAGGAAGTATTGGACGGAAGGACTTGTCCGATTCAAACTCGGGACGACGGGTACGAAATCAGCCGACCAAAGATACGGAGGGCAATATGTCGCAAGAATCTTTGAAACTACGTCTCGTGAATGCGCCGCCCGTATCGCCACAGGAAACCCCTACGGCGGTGACAGACCTGCAATCAGGCGATCCTTCACAGATTCGCATAGGCCCGACATCGGTCGATCCGCTATTGACGGCGGACGAGGTGGCGCTGCGCTTGAGAGTCAGCAAGGACTGGGTCTGGGATCATTCGTCCCGAAAGGTGCCGCGGTTGCCGGTAATTCGAATGGGGGATGGCGCTCTGCGCTACCGGGCGAGCCGAATCGAAGACTTCATCAGCGAACGGGAACGCCTTTCAGCAATGAGGAGCCGCCGCCGTTAAAATGGGAGTGACCCACGGTTCCCCCCACAGAACTTGAGGAATACATGGGCAAGTCGCACCAGGCGGGATGGGTCGTGCTGCGCGGAAAGAAATGGTACGGGTATTTCCGGCGGCGCGTGCTCGATCCTATGACGGAACGGGAGCGAGTGGATACAGTCTGTATCCAGCTCGGTCTCAAATCGCAAATGACGAAGTTCGAAGCGCGCGAAACGCTCCGAGCACAAATTCACAATCAAACAGGTCAAAACCTCGATGAAAGGCCGCGAAAGGACAGCGCAGTCTCTTTCGGATGGTTTGTTCGCAATCGTTACTTGCCATTACGGGAGGGCGATTGGCGACCGGAAACGGCGAAGATCAAGAAGATTCAGATCGAACAAGATTTGTTGGCGAAGTTCGAGGAAGTTCCTCTCGAAATGGTGGACAAATTTATGCTGCAAACGCACCTGAACAATCTCGCTACACGGCTGTCTCAGGATCGCGTGAAGCACGCGCGTTCGTATCTGAAGTCGATCTTCGATGAAGCCATCGACCAGCAATTCCTCGTGAGCGACCCGGCCCGAAAGCTGAAGGTGCCAAACCATCTTCGGCCCAAGAACAAGCAGGTGCTTACGTGGGAACAGATGCGGGAGGCTCTGGCGAAGACCAGCACGCGGGACCGAGTTCTGCTCATGCTGGATATGACTGGCGCACTGCGTCCAAGCGAGTTGTTCGCTCTGCGCTGGCGCTCCTTCGACAATCGCAATACGTTGTCGATCACCGAAACTGTCTACAAGGGACAGATCAGGCCGTTTGGTAAAACCCGGAAAAGTCTCGGTGATATCTATTTGCCATCTGGTCTGGCTGTCGAACTGCTGCGTTGGAAGCAGGTTTGTCCCAACTCTTCGCTCGATGCGTTCATTTTTTCGAACTCGGAGGGCGGCGTGATGGACACCGGCAATTACCGAAATCGGGTTCTCAAACCCCTTGCGGAGAAGCTGAAGGTGCCCAAATTGAATTTCCAAATTTTGCGCCGGACGATGGCGACCCGCGCGCAGAGGATGGGATCAGTGAAGGACATCCAGGCGCACCTGCGTCATTCGAAGGCCGACACCACGGCCAACGAGTACATGCAGGAACTCCCCGGAAGCGTGAAGCAGATGGTGGGTTCCGTGTTCTCCATGCTCACGGAAAAAAGAAGGCCGCAGAAAGTTTCTGCGAATTTGCTACCAAATGCTACCAAACGGCGAGGACACGACGTTGCAAGTCATTGAAAATATGGTAGGCACGAGGAGACTCGAACTCCTGACCTCTACCGTGTCAAGGTAGCGCTCTAACCAACTGAGCTACGCGCCTACAAGCGCTCCCTCGATTCTAATGCCAGCGAGGAGTGCGGGCAACCTGGACCTCTAATTTCACCCGTTGCGTTAGGATGAATCAGGGTCCCTAGCCATTCTTGCGCTGAGCCAATTACGTGCGTTGCCGAATCAGCTGACGTTGCTTCGCCTCTCCATCGTGCCTTTCCTGGTCCTCGCGATTCTGGATGGGCACTACCATCGTGCATTTATTTTGATCGTGGTTGCCGGTGTCAGCGATGGGCTGGATGGCGCACTGGCGCGCACTTTCCGTCAGCGGACAGAACTTGGTTCCTATCTGGATCCCATTGCGGACAAGCTGCTGCTGAGCACGCTTTTCCTGGTGCTGACGCATGTTGGCCTGGTCTCCATGCGAGTCACGGTGATGGTCTTCAGCCGCGACCTGGGCATCATCGTGATTTCGGCGCTGTTGTATGCGACGACCGGGACGCGCGATTTTCATCCCAGTTGGCTGGGGAAGGCAAATACCGTCGCGCAAATATTGGCAGTGTGCTCGGTCGTTCTGGCACAGACGCATCCGCAGTATTGGGTGCTGTGGACGCGTCATGCTTCGCTGGAAGCGACGCTATGGCTCACTGTATTTTCCGGATTTCACTATCTGTGGCGCAGCGGCCGGCGCCTGGGCTCACCAGTGGAAACCGAAGCCGGGGTGCAGGGCTAGCTGGAGTCTTCTCCAATGTTGTTGGAACGAGTCGCAACGCGAGCCATACACGCACACCTGAACCACGTTGTTGTAGGGGGCCAGCGAGCGCCGCTCGGTCCGACTATTCGTCCGACTGTTCGGCGTTCTTCAGGCTCTTCTCTTCAATGTCCATGTCGGTGAATTCATGCGAGTCGAAGACCTCGCCGCATTCCAGACACTCCACAAATTCGGCATCTTCTTCACGAGTTAGTACGCGCACGCGTGGGTGCTTGCAGGCTTCCATGGCTAAGTATTTAGATGCGGGAGTCACCCCGATTGCGCCAGTGTCCCGTAAGTCAATGCTGTTTGTCAAAAGAAAATTCGCGGTGGAGGATACGATCGGGCACATGAGCGTTCTTGACGTCACCGATACGTATCCCCTTCGTGCCGCAACATTCCGCCCAGATCATAGCGGTCGAGCGTAGCATCAAACCCCCAGACCAGATCGAAAACGACGTCTTCATCGCGAAATCTCCGGAGAGGAAAGCCGGTCGGCATGGTGCTGCGACACGTTACTGTAACATTGCCGCCCACTGGGCGAGTTGCGACTGAGTCAGCGGCGCAAGCCCACCGGCTGCGACCGTGTCCCAGATTTCAATCTCGGTTGGATGATAGGTCAGAGCAAACGTGATTGTGCTTGGCCAGTCAACAGTGGGGCCGTAGGTTTGAAACTCGAGCGGGGAGCTGGTTCCAGCGGAAACAGCCTGAGTGTATAACGTCTGAAATTCCGCGTAGATGGGCACAGCATCGGGAGTCAGGGTCGGTTGCAGTCCATGATTTGCGACCACCCCGCGGGTGCCCAGGGCAGCGCGAAATATGGCCATTTCCTGCAGGGGAAAGGAGGTGTTCGACACGCCCACTCCCGAGTCTGTCTCCGTAAAGGAGTTGAATGTATAGTCGAGCGGAGTATTTTTCCAGGCTGCAAAGTCTGCAGGCGCGTTAGTCAGGCAAGCCATTCCCGCGGCGTCGGTATACCCGGCCTGGTGCAGTACGGCAATCTCCGCCTGTGAGTGTGGCAGAATGAACGGCTCTCCGGTCAGCGAGGAACAAGACGTAATGGCGACTTCGCCAATCATCGGATTCGAATCGTACTCGGAAGCAAGGTGTTGCTGCAATGCCTGCCACAGCGATGCGTACGCCGCTGTCCAGAATTCCCCAATGGTGGCTGATTTTCCCGAGCTATCGGTCAGCGTGACCGGACCGGTGGCCGTGGCAACCCACGCGGGGGTTCCCAATCCCATAAAGATGCGAAGCTTCCCCACAACTGGAGTCGCTGGATACTGCGCGTTGTACGCAGCAAGTTTTGCAAGCGCCGATGTTAGAGAGCTATCGTCGAACACCCCTTCCGACGGTTCCAGTTGCGACCAGTACAGTTGGATGACGGCTGCAGAATATACTCCGGGGTGGGCATATAGCTCCTCAAAGTTATTGGCCGGAGGCGTTTCGGTCTCGGACGGCCCCTGAGTTACGAGTCCGACCAGAATTGGTTTGGCTGCTCCACTGGGAGCTGTTGGGGGAGGGACCGAAGAGATCGAGCCCGAACTGCCACAGCCTACAACCAGGCTTAGCAGGAGGGCAATGGCGATTGCGGGCAGATGGCGGCTGAAGGTATTGCGAATGGTAAGAAAGTTCGGGAACATATCGCTCCTGGTATCAAGGGAAATAAATGCAGGGTCACAAATGTGTACAGGTTC
>JAJYBW010000312.1 GCA_021778815.1 Acidobacteriota bacterium
GCGCGGATAGATCTACGTCGATCACATGGTCAAGCGGGTTTTCAATGATCAGGGGGATGTAGAAGACGTTGTCTGTGTGAATGGAAATCTCCAGCGGCACCAAGGTTTTCAAGTGCTCCAATCCATGCGCCTGCCAAAGTTTCTGATAGAAGGCCCAGGGATCGCCGATCAGCAGAGTGGGCTCCGAATAGGTCGCTGCCGTGTACCCTGGCGCTCGTCGGAAGGCAACACCCTCGGGAACTACGCCGGCAAAAACATCATCGGTCACGCCGGAGGGCACCAAAGACTTGCCGAAAATAAACTTAACAGGCTGCATTGCAAACTTGGTCAGCTCTTCCGGGTCGGTCTCTGCCGTGCCGTTGGCAATCGCCTTCGTGACCTCGCCCCCACCCTGGGTGACATGATGGCTCACTTCTTTGGCGGCCAGCAAACCGTAGCTCAGATGTTGCGAGGGAGAAATATCGCGGGATGAATATTGCGGACCCTGTCCCTGAAAAATGTCATGGGTTGGATTGTAGACGTAATAGATTTTCTCTGGCTGCCAGGGACGCAGCGCTTCCGTCATATTCATGGCCACGTTGGGGTGGATGGCAGGAGAGACTTGCTCCGAAAATACGGTGGGATCTCCGGCCAGGTCGAACGCCTCGGTCGCCAGTACGCCAGCAGCCTGGTGATCGGCATGGTTCTCCCCGGTAGTGAAGTCAGGCAGCCACGTGAGGATCACGGATGGCCGTGTAATGCGGACGATTCGGACCAACTGGTCTAAACATCCTCCATGGCCGCAGTGCTCGAGCGAGGTCAAAGTATTCTGACTCGCCGTGTCGTGACCATTTAGAAACCAGACATTGGTAATGCCCAAGGAGGCGACGGCGGTCCGCCCCTCAATTTGACGAATGTCGCCAAGGGCCGCTGCCTGCTCGGGGCCCACGTTGTTGTTTCCGCCGTCCCCAGGATTTTGAAAGACGACGGCGACGCGTTTGTTGTGGTCATAGATCTCGCGCGCCAGATACGCGGAGACCATGATCTCGTCGTCAGGATGTGCAACCACCACCAGGATGTCGGCTTTAAAACGAGGATCTGGCGACCGATTGTTCCAATCGTAGGCATCGGGCGTCGCCTTGGTTGCAACTGCATTCTGGGCCTGAGCAGGATAGCCCTGCAACGTGGCAAGCAACGCCACACAAAGAGCCGACCGAACGGCTGCTACGAAACTCGATTGCCTCATAAGCTCTCAGGTCCCCTTCATCAAAATGTGATTCGCGCCTTTGGAAAACTACGTGCCCTGAAATTCCGTCACGGAGACAACCGCGCCAAATCTGGATCTTGGCAGCCACCTTCAACAACCAAGCGCTAATTCAATCGATTTAATCTCTGCGATCTATGCGGTGTCAAGCGGGAAATGGATTGTCGCTCTTTGTTGTTTTACCGGAACGCTTCCTGACACAACCCGCCCGCAAGGGATACAAGACCTATGGAACATTCATACGTTTGAATATCTGAACAAAATCCCCCGGTATCCTGAGTCCTGGCCGCAGCAGCAGATTGTTGTGGGTCAAGCGCTGCGGCGTTATGGGTTGTCGGAACCGGCGCGAAAGATCAGTCAGCGCTACATCGCCAACGTCGTTGCAACCTGGGAAAAAATCGGCTCACATGGGAGCGGTACGACGGAGTTTTCGGAGGTAACAGCGTGCCGATTGAACGCGACACAGCAGAACTGCTGCACGGATTTTCTTCGGCATCAGCAGTTGTCGTGGGACAAATCGCGTTCAGATGGAAAAAGACTTCATGATCGCTTAGGTTATGCTGGAGTGGAATGAGAACTTTCTCTATTCAATCGGTTGAATTATATTTTCATTTTTGAACGCGCTCCGCCGCACGACAACTATTTTTATTCTTACAGGAGAGTGGCAATTGGGAGTGACACGAAGAGACATCTTGATGAATGCCGGCAAGCTGGCTTCCGGTTTGGCAATTGGCGGAACTGCGCTGCATGCCACGGGTGAGGATCGGGCTGCCGCGGGGCCTGGAAAGCGAAAATTGAAAGTGGTGGTGACCGGGGGGCATCCAGGAGATCCTGAGTATGGCTGCGGCGGTACGATTGCCCGGTATACCGATCGCGGCGATGATGTCGTGCTGCTCTACATGAATAACGGTGCATGGCCGCCAACGCCGGCTCCGGTCCGAATGGCTGAAGCCAAGAAGGCCTGTGAAATATTGGGCGCAACACCAGCGTATGCGGGCCAGGTAAACGGCCATGCGATTGTCGATAATGCGCACTACGACGAATTCCGCAAAGTCATCGATGGCTTGGCCCCTGACGTCCTATTTGTGCAGTGGCCCATCGATCACCACCCGGATCACCTGGCAATGTCGATCCTGGCGCTGGATACGTGGCTCAAGTCTGACAGAAAATATGCTTTCTATTACTACGAAGTTGGTCAGGATACGATGATGTTCCAACCGACAGAATTCGTAGACATCGCCGCCCAGGCAGCGCGCAAACGCGAGGCCTGTTATGCGCACGCTTCTCAAACGCCTGACTATTGGTATCCATTGCAAACTCAACTCTCAGATTTCCGAGGCGCAGAAAGTGGATATAAATCGGCGGAAGGCTTTGTGCGGCATTGGATGAGTAAAGGGAATATGCTGCCGTAGTTTGACTCGCGCGGCTGCGTCATCTCAGCTCTGCCCGTTATGACGCCGGACGCGACGAAGGGACAGGGAGATTATTTCTTTCCGCGGCCGCGCTTTGCAATAGGCGCCGTCGAACCGCGAACGACCAGTTTCGGCACGATCATGTGGGTATCGCCGTAGGGCTGAACGCCGTCCTCCGTGCCGCTCTCCAGGTGCTTCAGGATGTAGTTGGCAGCGTACTCGCCCATTTCCGCCATTGGCTGACGAATGGTAGTTAACCCGGGCGTAGTGAGTGCCGCAGATGGAATGTCATCGAATCCGATCACGGAGCAGCTTTCCGGAACGCTGCGGCCATGTTCTGCGAGTACGCGGATCGCGCCATAGGCGGTGAGATCATCAAACGCGAGAATCGCGGTAAATTTCTCGCCAGCATCAAGCAGTTCCTTTGTCATCCGCAGACCGCCATCGAACACGGAGCCCGGTTCCACGGTACCTGGCAGATCGCGTATCAACGCCGGATTTAACTTCAGTCCGGCATCTTTGGCGAAACCGCGGATGCCCTTCCATCGCATGCGGCTGTCCGCCATTCGACGCGGCCCACGCAAGAAAGCAATGTCACGATGACCGAGTTGATAGAGATGTTCCAAGGCCGCATAGCCGCCAGCTTCATTGTCCACCAGTACGGAATTGATCGTCGGCGATTCGAGATCGCGGCCGACAACCACCGTGGGAATTTGGCGGTCATCGATATCCTCCAGCAACGCAATGTCGAAGAGCAGCCAATTCGGTACGGTAATCAATCCTTCGACTCGCCGCTCCACCATCATTTCTAGATATCGCTCGAGCTGATGGAGTTGATTGTGCGCGTCCATGACGATCGGCAGGTAGGCCGTCGGCAACAACTTGCGCTCAATCCCCTGCAGGATCAAAGTACAGAACGGATCGGCCAGGTCGATGACCAGAACGCCTATCATGAGACTTTTCTGGCTGCGAAGCGAACGGGCAAAGATGTCTGCCCGATAACCGAGGCGCTTCACTGCATCGAAGACCTTCTGTTTGGTTTTTGCAGGAATATACCGTGACAGGGGCGCTTCATTCACAACCAGCGATACTGTGGAGGGAGAAAAACCGCTCGCTCGCGCCACATCCGTCAAAGTCACGCGTCGACGGTTCAAATTTGGCTTCTTCATTCCTTCTCCCGCGTTATTGGTATCAACTCAATCATCCGGTCGGGGGAATATTATTGTTGCCGTCTAACACACCAAGGCACGTGCCCAAACCGGATGCTAATCCGATACAAACAATCGAGCAATGGCTTGTTTCTAATTTGAAATCGTCGATGAGGGTCTTCCGCCCACATCTTAAAGCGACGTTGAAACAATGGGAGATCTTTATTCCTGAATCACGGCCTTGACCAGGTTGCGGGGATGGTCAACATTGCGTCCGTGGAGCAACGCGATCTGATACGCAAAAAACTGGAGTGGAATCACCTCGCATATCGGCAGCAGGTATTCACTGCATCGAGGAATGAAGACACAATGCTGGCTGTACTGCGGCACTTCCTTGTCGCCCTCGTTCGCCAGAGCAAAGACCTGCGCACCCTGCTGGCGCATGTCCTTCAGCAACTGCACCACTTTGGAATACCGCAGCAGTGAATCGTGGTCCTTGGGATCATGGGTCGCCAATACAACCAGGGGCGTTTCGGGCCCAACCAGCGCATTCGGCCCATGTTTCAGCTCGCCCGCGGGATAGCCTTCAGCATGCGTATAGGAGGACTCTTTTGCGGAGCTGC
>JAJYBW010000313.1 GCA_021778815.1 Acidobacteriota bacterium
AACATCTAACGGCGCGAGGGTGCCAATCTGCAATTGCTTCTGATCGTCCGACAGCACCTGGGTCGACTGCTTCAGTGCGCCCTCTTTGGCTTTTTCGTCCTCATAAGCACCCACCAATCCCCAATAGATGTTCTCAATCTGGTCGATGGTATAGAGCAGTTGTGCGCGGAAGGCCGAATCGGTGACACGGCGGTTGTTTTTGGTGATGGCAATATATCGTCCATTCACCGCCCATCCGAAACCCTGGAGCAGGTGCTGTGTAAGCTGGGCGTTGAAGGAACTATTGACTTCGGGGCTGTAGAAGTTTCCGAAAAGCGAGTTCATATCGCTGGTGCTGCGAGTATTGTTGAACGTGACGGCCAGCGTTTCACCCGGCAGAAATCCCTGATTGTAGTTGAAGTTGTATTCGTTCGTGTTCTGATTCAATTGAAAGGTGCCGGTAAGAAATTTAGAGGTTTGCGGAATATATGCACGGGACAATTGAACTGTACCGGAAATGACCGGATCGAGCGGCTCGATGGGCACGTCGAGCGGTCCCGCCCCCAGGGTTGTCGAAGTGATTCCATTGGGACCGGAAGCCACTCCACCCGCCCCTGCAGATGTACCTCCCGGGCCTCCGCCTGCCGCGCCGGTGGTCTGGATGGTAGTGGAAGAAGTGGAGGCGGTCGAACTGGTAGCGCCGGTAGTGGCGGTCGGAGAGGAACTGGAAACCGGGCCCGTCGTACCACCCAGCGTGCCAGTCACGAGACCGGTGTTGACACCCAGGAACGAAAGGCCGGAGCGCGCACGGAGTAGATCCGTATCCGCGATGTCGAGATTGTAGCGGGCAATCGCGATGTCGAAATTATTCTGCAGCGCCAGCATGATGGCGTCATCCAAGCTGAGGTAGATGGTTCCATCTTTATAGAGTGTGTCGATCAGTGGAGTATTACTCAAACGAGGCGGAGGAACCGGGGTCGACGTATAGGCAGCGAAGGGATTAGGAAACTGCGCCTTCCCGCGAGAAAAATCATGATCCGTGGGGCGCAGGGCGTAGGGCTCCGTAGCGATGGGTTGCGGCGGCGCGGGCGTAGAAACGGTTGCCGCCGCCACGGCAGGAGCATTTGGCAGAGCGCTACTGGAACTCTGCGATTGAGCGCCGGCCATCGGCATCACCAGGTTCAGCATCATCAGCCCAATCACCCAACCACTCTGCAAATCCTTCGTTTTCACGTTTGCCCTACCCTTCTCTGTTTGCCTCAAAAAAATATAAATTCTATCCAACCGATGGTATAAAACGGCTGTTGTCGTACACTCAGCCGACCGATGGCTGCAAGAGAGCCAGGAAGGCAGAAATCCTTGCCATCACCTAAGGATTGAAATCCTTTCATTCGATGGCGTTCAAAGGCTTTCGGCTTCGAAAAACTTGCACTATGTTGCTCGGGAGCTGAAAAACCGTTCTATCCACGAAAATGGCACAGCGATAGTCTCCTGGACCAACCCCGTTCTCCATTTGCGTTCTATGAATTGGGTACGAGAATTCCGGCTGGATGGTTCCCGCTAATTCTCAAGCAAGATATTTCCTCAAGAGGAACTGACCGGACTGTTTCTTCCATCTCCAACCAACGCACAATTTTCCCGGCATCCAAAACAACTGTCATGCAACCGGCGCATATCGACCGCGCTAAGCCGCGTGTAATCTGCTAACGAGGATGAGTATATCGCAGCCCCACCGGCTCAGGAGCCGTTCCCGTGCGCGAAGTTCCGGGCAGGAACCGGTAGGGAAAAGCTTTCTGAGGAGCCGGACAAATTGCGCCAAAGGAAAGCCTTTGACCGGTGCGCCGTCCTGGACGAACTCGGCATTGCGGCGGCGACGCCGCGGCCATGCATAAGAACCGAATACGAGGCGGGAAAGAAAGTAGTGATGCAAGTCGGCGATCATGGCAATTCGGGGACAGTTTGGAAATTGGTTTTGGCCTACGACGGCACCGATTTCCATGGCTGGCAGGTTCAGCCGGGGAGAGCCACAATCCAAGGCTTGCTGGCAGATGCGATCACTTCAGTTACCGGAGAAAAGGTATTGCCGCAGGGATCGGGCCGAACGGATGCCGGCGTTCACGCGTGGGGACAGGTGGCAAGTTTTTCGCTGCAAGCTGCCATCCCGGCGAAAAACCTGAACCGTGCGTTGAATCGAATCCTTCCGGCTGCGATACGAATCTTGTCCACGGAGCGGGCTCCGGAAGGCTTTCACGCGAGGCATAGCGCCGTCGTCAAGGTATATGAATACCGAATCTTTCGAGGCGGGATTTGCCCGCCTTTTATGGCCCGCTATGTTTCACTCTGCAAATGGCCGCTGGATCTGGAAGCCATGCAATCGGCTGCGGACATGATTGTGGGGGAACATGACTTCACTTCCTTCGCGGCGTCTGATCCTGAGCGGAGTGCGCGCCTTGCAGGCGAAAAAGCATACAGCGCCAACGACAACGCGGGCGCAGAGAACTTCATCACGACGGCCTGCGGCAATGTCCGCCGCATCGAGACGTCCCAGTGGTCTCGTGAATCGCTGCTTCCCTTGCCCGGCGCGTTGGGAAAGATGCTGATTGACCCACAGGCAGATTCCTCCGGCGAGGCGACGGCGAGCGATGGCGGGGAGATTCTGACCTATACAGTAAGCGGCAATGGATTTCTGCATCACATGGTGCGCAACCTGGTGGGGACCTTTATCGAGGTAGGCCGCGGGCGCATATTGCCCGCTGAGATGCCTCGCATCCTCACAAGTCGGAGTCGCTCCATGGCCGGTCCGACCGCGGCGGCCAGCGGTCTCTGCCTGAGGAAGGTTCTCTACTGAAGTGGATCGCTGCGCCAACTCCTGAGGATTCACGACTCGAAGTTCGATAGACTGACCATGAATCCCGAAGCCTATCGATACAGATCACGCTTTCAAGCACGCCATGCCGAAAACGAATGCCATCTCGGCGTTTCAGACCATCAGCCAGTTGGCTGGGCAGCCGGCGGTGCATCGTGCATTTCAATGGTTCCATCTGCAGGAGACGCAGTTGCGCGAGTGGCATCGCCAGGTGGCGGCCATCGCTGCTCCTCCGTTCGGGGAGACGGCGCGAGCGAATTGGGTGGCGGAGAAATTTGCTGCGCTGGGGCTGGACGACGTCACGATCGACGCCTGTGGCAACGCGCTGGGGTGGATGCGACCGGGCGAGAGCTCGACCGAACACAATGCGGAAGAGTTTCGGCCGTGCACATTGTTTTCCGCGCATCTCGACACTGTCTTCCCCGCCGAGGCGATTGGCGAACCGGTGCAGGATGGAAGCCGCCTGACGATTCCAGGAGCGAGCGATAATTGCGCGGGCATCACGGCGCTGCTGGGCATTGCAGCCGGCATGCGCGCCGCAGGATTAAAGCCGGCCAGCGACATTCTGTTTGTGTGCAATGTCGGCGAGGAAGGTGAAGGCAATCTGCGCGGCATGCGACATCTCTTTAGCGACGCGAACATTGCCCCGCGGGTTCGCTTCGCCGTCATCCTGGATGGCGCCGGGACGGACACCATCGTGACCCAAGGACTGGGTAGCAAGCGTTTTCGCATCACGGTGACCGGGCCGGGGGGTCACTCATGGACGGATGCAGGCACGCCGAATCCAATCCTGGTGCTGGCCAATGCACTGGCGGAAATTGGCGGGCTCGCATTGCCGACTTCGCCACGAACGACTTGGAATATCGGGCACATTGAGGGCGGAACGTCGATCAACGCCATTCCGCAGCAGGTGGAAGCCCGCGTCGATACGCGCTCTACAGATGCAGGGGTGCTCGCGCAACTGGAAGATGCAATGTACGAAGCGGTCGAAATCGCGGTTGCGATGGCGAATCGCGCGACTAAAAAAGCCGATGGAAAATCGAGTGTGGGACCGATTCAATTCTCCATTGAACCGATCGGCGAACGGCCGGCTGCGGAGCTCCCAGACGATGCGCGCATTCTGACGGTGCTGCGGGCGGTGGATCGCCACCTGCAAGTCCAGAGTCACACCGGGGTCGCTTCCACTGATGCGAACATTCCGCTCTCTTTGGGAGTGGAAGCGATCGGCCTGGGGAGTGGCGGCAGCGGTGGTGGCATCCACAGTCTGCAAGAGTGGTTCGACGCGACTGGACGTGATCTGGCGCTGCGGCGAATTTTGCTTTTGTTGCTGGCGCTGGCGCAGATAGAACTGTAACGCATTTTGCAAGCTGCTTTACTTCCGAACCTATGAATGACTCCTCGATGACGACCGGTGCAGGTTCGCAGAAAATTTCGCGGAATGCCATGGCACATCTGCTGATGTTGGCGGTGGTCATGCTTTGGGGCGCGATGTTTGTGCTGATCAAAGTAGCGATGGACGTCATCTCGCCACAGTGGTTCAACGCCCTTCGCATGATGATCGCCTTTGCTTGCCTG
>JAJYBW010000314.1 GCA_021778815.1 Acidobacteriota bacterium
GTGCAACTGCTGGTGACCGCGGGAAGATTGCGGCTGCTGTGCGAACAGACGGGCGTGGCGCAGATGGATCGCAAGGGTCAGTTAGTGAGCGTTCGATTTACCGAAACCGCCAACATCGATCCGGAAAAATTGATGCAATTGGTCGCTCGCAACGCCAAGCGCGGCGCTCAATTTACTCCGCAGGGCGTGTTGCGTTTTCCTGTCAAAGCGACTGTGCCGGCCGAGGTGCTGGCGGAATTGCGTCGGCTGATTGAAGCCCTCGCAACTCCGCTACCCATGACCCCCACGGCAAAAGAAGTCAGCAGCCAGTCTGTGCGCTAGTTATTGCGCGACGACCGGAACCCAGACATCCGTGGTATCCCAGCGAACATGCAGTTGCGTCTGGTTGCCCCGAGTGTTCTCGAAGCTGATGCTCATCTTCTCCTGCGGTTGGGGCAACGTGTTCTTTTGCATATCGACCCGCGCCAGGTCTTTCGGTTCGTTGTAGACGGTTCCCCATTGGCCGGTCTGCTTGTTGATGATCAGCTTCCAGGTGGTCTCGGAGGGAATGGTATAGAGAGTGTAGCTGCCTGCGGGAACGGTGGCAGTGCCGATTTTCAGATCGACAGCGGTCTTCAACGTGGTGGCCGGGTTCGCACCGGTGCGCCACCAATGGTCATACGGCACCAGACCGCCGAAAATTTTTCGTCCACGCATGGACGGGGCGCTGTAGTCGATGGTGACCTGTTTGCCGGCCAAATCCACGCTGGCCTTGGCGGCAGGACTGAGCGGGGGCTTCTTTGCCGCACCCGGGGACATTTGCGCCAGACCGGCGGGCAATAGAGCCACGCTGGCCACGAGGGTCAAAACACTTGCGAGAATCTTCATTGGGAGTTCCTCCTAACACATAGCTGCCGGACAAAATGCCGTCTGCATGATCAGTCTCTGGCCGCGAAGCGCTTCTGTCAAAGCGGTCCCGCCATCGTCGAACTCGTCGCGAATTCGATATACTTCCGTTTCGTCTGTCTGTAAAGGAAAAAACCATGAATTTTCGCCATTTCCGTTGGCTCACCGCAGCCGGCGTTGTTCTGATCTGCACAACTTTTCCAGGGGCCAACACCGCCATGACTCACTCAAGCGAGCAAGGAAATTCCGCATGGACGGGTCTCGTCAATGCGTACTTTGACAGCGTGTATCTGCCTTTCAACCCAACCGCAGGCACCAGCGCGGGTCTGCACCAATACGACGGCAAGCTGGAAAATTACTCTCGCGTCAGCATGGACAAGGAAGCGGCTGCGCTGAAGATTTATGAGAAGAAAGTGGAGGAGTTTCCAGCGAGCACGCTGGATCCTTCTGATGAAGGCGACCGGGAGTACTTGCTGGGCACGATTCGCAGTCAATTGCTGACGTTGGAAACGATCCGACCGTGGCAAAAGGACCCTGATATTTACTCCAGCGGCATAACGAATAGCGCCTTTACAATTATCGAGCGGAATTATGCGCCCGCGGATGTTCGGCTTGAGGCATTGATCTCCCGCGAGAAGCAGATGCCTGCGGCGCTCGAAGCGGCTCGCGCAAATCTGGATAACCCACCAAAAATATTTACCGAGATCGCGCTGGAACAGCTTCCCGGAATCATCAGCTTTTTCCAAAATGACATCCCTGCCGCATTCAGCACCGTGAAGGATCCAAAGTTGTTGAATGAATTCCATGCCTCGAACGGGGCGGTCATTCATGCACTGATGAGTTATCAGGCCTGGGTCAAGTCAGACCTGCTGCCCAAGTCCCATGGAGACTTTCGGATCGGGGCCGCCACCTTCAGCGCCAAGTTGCGCGATGACGACATGGTAGACATACCGCTCGATCGACTGTTGCAAATCGCATACGCGGATATGCACAAGAACCAGGAACAGTTTCGCCAGGCTGCCATGGAGCTCGATCCAGCTAAAACCCCCATGCAGGTGCTGGGCGAATTGCAGTCAGATCACCCGGCGCCGGACCAGCTACTTGGAAAATTCCAAAACACCTTCAACAACCTCATTCAATTTATCCGCGAAAAGCAGATCGTCAGCATTCCTTCCGACGTGCAGCCAACGCTCGAGGATACGCCGCCATTCATGCGCGCCACCACCTTCGCGTCGATGGATTCTCCGGGTGCTTACGAGACCGGATCACATCAGGCGTATTTCAACGTGACCGTGCCGGGACCGAATGAGACGCCACAGGAACAGGCGGAAGATATGGCAGCGTTCAACATCGGGACAATTGTCAGCACCTCAGTACACGAAGCCTATCCCGGACATTATGTGCAGTTTTTGTTTATGCCGCAGATTCATTCGCGGGTAAGGAAGATGCTCTACTCCAGCAGCAACGTGGAGGGCTGGGCGCATTATTGCGAACAGATGATGCTGGACGAAGGCTACGGACAGCCGGGCTGGGGCGCGAAAGACGCGCGAGAAGCGACGTTGATCCGGCTGGGGCAACTGAGCGACGCGTTGCTGCGCGATGCCAGATTTATTGCCGGCATCAAGATGCACACACAAAAGATGACGATCGATCAGGCCGTGGATTTTTTCCAGACTGAGGGCTACCAAACGCATTCCACGGGCCTGGTCGAAGCCAAGCGCGGCGCCGGCGATCCGACGTATTTGTACTACACGCTGGGCAAGCTGATGATCATGAAGCTCCGAGCTGATATGCAGCGGAAAGAGGGCACGGCATTTTCGCTGGAGAAATTTCATGACGAATTCTTGCGCCAGGGAGGCGTGCCACTTCCGATTATCCGGCGCGCCATGTTGGGGGACTCATCGCCGGTTCTGTAGCGTCGGTCGTGCATACAACAAGGGGCAGAGGATGCTCATCTCATAGTCGAAACAAATAAAACGCGGAGTGCTGCCGCAATGCATATACTGCGATACTGGATAGCATCGCCGGTTTGCAGGTGATGCCACCGCGCCATTGCAGATATTTGGAGAAAGCAAGCCAACATGTCAAAAGCTAGAATTCGCAAAGCAGTTTTTCCAGCAGCAGGATTGGGCACACGTTTTTTGCCTGCTACCAAAGCCATTCCCAAAGAGATGTTGCCGGTTGTCGATAAGCCCATCATTCAATATGGTGTGGAGGAGGCGATTGCCGCCGGGTGCGACCAGATCATCATTGTTACCGGGCGCGGCAAGACCGTCATTGAAGATCATTTCGACATTAGCGTGGAGCTGGAGCATCAGTTGGAGTCGCGCGGCAAGCAGGACCTGCTGGCGCTGGTGCGCCAGATTTCCAACCTTGGAAGAGTCGCCTACATTCGCCAAAAGGAGGCGATGGGCCTAGGTCATGCTGTGTTGATGGCACGCGACCTGGTCGGCGACGAACCGTTTGCCGTGATTCTGCCGGACGACGTGATTGATGCGACCCCGCCGTGCCTGCAGCAGATGGTGTCTGTATTCGACGAAGTGCAATCCAGCATTCTGGCCACTCAGGTTGTGGAGGGGCCGGCCATCTCTTCGTATGGCGTGATCGATGCCACGCCGACATCGAAGAATTCGCGAGTGATGGAAGTGAACGCCCTGGTGGAAAAGCCGAAGTTGAAAGATGCGCCCTCAAAAAATGCCATCATCGGGCGTTATATTTTGACGCCGCGAATTTTTGATCTGCTGGAAACGACACCGCTTGGCGCGGGTGGAGAGTTGCAGCTGACCGATGGAATTCGCGGATTGCTGGAGCATGAGAAGGTCTATGGCTACAGCTTTGAAGGCACACGCTACGATGCTGGCGACAAGTTGGGATTCCTGAAGGCGACCGTGGAATTTGCGCTAAAGAGGGAAGACCTGGGCGATGAATTTCGCGCATGGCTACAACAATTGCCGCCGCTGAAAGGCTAGCTCTTCAAACCGCAAGATCAGGAGTGTGCGATGAAGGTGAATGACAAGGTCGCGAATTTCCGCTTGAAAAACCAGGACGATGAAATCGTGCAGCTGGCCGACTTTTCGGGCAAGCCGGTGGTGTTGTTTTTCTATCCCCGGGCGGATACTCCAGGCTGCACGATTGAGGCCTGCGGCTTTCGCGACGTATTCAGCAAGCTGCAGAAAGCGGGCGCGGTGGTGCTCGGCATCTCTCGCGACACGCCGAACGCGCAGAAGAAATTCCAGGAGAAATTCAATCTTCCGTACACACTGCTCGCCGATGTCGATGAGAAGGTGTGCAATCAGTTTGATGTGATGCGCGAGAAGAATATGTATGGTAAGAAGGTCCACGGCATCGAGCGCACCACGTTTCTGATTGGCCCGGACCAGCAGCTGCTCAAGATTTTTCCTAAGGTCAAGCCTGAGGGCCATGCAGAAGAGGTCCTGGAAGCACTCCGCGAGTATGCCAAAGCCGGCGCGTGAAACTGAACACGCTGAGTTGTCCGCAGATCC
>JAJYBW010000315.1 GCA_021778815.1 Acidobacteriota bacterium
GATCAGAATTTTTCCGTCAATTTCCGGAGCGTGCATGGCGCTGCGACCCTGCCAGAGCAGCGGAGTTTCCTCGCTTTCGCCTTCAATCAACACGTCCATGACGCTGTCCACCTGTGCTGCGCGAGCCTTGCGGCTGATTTGCAATTGGTTTCGCATCAGCTTGCGCTGACGTGCGCCGATGGTTCTGCGAGGAACTTTTCCATCGAGCGAATAGGCGGCGGAACCTTCCTCATCGGAATACTCGAACACGCCCAGCCAGTCGAAACGCGCCTCGCGAACAAAGTCCATCAGCAGGTCGAAGTCGGCGTCTGTTTCTCCGGGGAAGCCGGTGATGAAGGAAGTGCGCAGGGTAATCTCCGGCATAGTGGCGCGCACGCGATCAATCATCTTCAGAAAGATGTCTGCTCCACCGCCGCGCTTCATACGCTTCAGTACGTTTGGTGCGGCATGTTGCAGCGGTACATCCAGATATTTGCAAATGTTGTCATGCCGGGCCATGGTGTCGAGCAGCGCCGGCGTCACCTTGTTGGGATAGGCATAGAGAAAGCGCAGCCAGCGCAGACCTTCAACGCGGGCGAGGCGATCCAGCAACTGCGCCAGGCCGTCTTTCATGCCGAATTCCTCGCCATAGCAGGTGGTGTCCTGCCCAATCAGCGTGACTTCCTGCACACCTTCGCTGACGAGTCGCTCGACTTCGGCAACCACAGACTCAAATCGGCGCGAGCGAAACTTGCCGCGAATTTGCGGGATGATGCAGAACCCGCAGGGATGATCGCAGCCTTCCGCAATTTTGACGTAGGCGGAACTACGCGCCGTGGTGCGCAGCCGGGGAGTGTGCTCGTTGTAAAGATAATTCGGCAGGCTGGCGATGGCGCCGTCCCAGCTTTCGCGGGAGAAGCGACCCTGGGCCTCGCGATGGTCGCCTTCGGCGCGATGGGCAACGGCTGCTTCGGCCACCGTCAAGATGCGGAAGGGAGAATCCAGTGCCGCCGGGTGCTGAGATGATTGCGGCGACGTCAGGCCTGCTGCGATGAGAATCTGTTCCAGTTCGCCGGTTCCGACGACCGCATCGACCTCAGGAATATTTTTCTGAATTTCGTCGCGATAGCGTTCCACCATGCAACCGGCGACCACAAGACGTCGCGCCTTACCGCCGGTTTTGTGTTGCGCCATTTCCAGAATGGTGTCGACGGATTCCTGCTTCGCTTTATCGATAAAGGAGCAGGTATTCACCACCAGAACATCGGCGGTCTCGGCGTCGGAGGTGATGGTGGCTCCAGCCTCGGCCAGAAGACCCATCATCACTTCGCTGTCGACCAGATTTTTGGGGCAGCCCAGGCTCACAAAGCCGATCCTGGGGCGGGAAACCTGTGGCCCGGGGATGGTTGGAGCTGCGTTGATTTCGAGACTATTCACACCTCCTATTCTATCAATCGCCGCAAATGCTTGCGGCATCTCGATTCGGCGTTGCGCAGTGATATCATCGAACCTGTGCCGGGTCCTACGCGACGCAATCCCGCCAACCCCGCCAGGTCCGGAAGGAAGCAACGGCAACGGGCTCATGCGTGTGCAGTGGGGTACCCGGCGCTTGAAGTTCAGCCATCCGATCCGCTGAAGTCAGGCAATCCTGGGCAGACAAGAAAACAGTATTTTTGAGGCCAACTCATTGAAATTTGATCTTCGGCCACGGTCGCTGCACCGGGCAAAAATTAGCGCGCTTGGCACCTATGTGCCACCCCGTTTGTTGACGAATGCAGACCTGGAAAAGATGGTCGAGACCAACGACCAGTGGATTGTGGAACGCACGGGCATTCGCGAGCGCCATATCGTGGACCCCGGCGTTGCGACCAGCGATCTAGCGGTGGAAGCGGCGCGTGTGTGCCTGGCCGAGCGCGGCATCGAACCAAGCGAGTTGGAAGTCATCATCGTGGCGACTGTCACCCCGGACATGATGTTTCCTGCCACGGCTTGCCTGGTGCAGCACAAGCTGGGAGCGCATAACGTTTGGGGCTTCGACGTATCCGCCGCGTGCTGCGCGTTTGTCTACGCACTGCAGATCGGCACCAAATTGATTGAATCGGGCGCGCATAAAAAAGTGATGGTGATTGGCGCGGATGTCATGTCGTCGATCATCGATTACAAGGATCGTTCCACCTGCATTATTTTTGGCGATGGCGCAGGCGCAGTCCTGCTGGAACCAGCCGAAGAGGGTGAAGTTGGCATGATCGACTATCTGCACGAGATCGATGGATCCGGCGCAGCATCGCTCTACATGCCCGGTGGCGGCAGCCTGCATCCGCCGACTGCGGAAACTGTTGCGAAGAATATGCACGTCGTGCATCAGGACGGGCAGGCGGTGTACAAGTTTGCCGTGCGCAAAATGTCTGAAGCGACGGAGGCCTTGCTGGTGCGCAACGGCATTCATGGCAGCGACCTGGACTGTTTTATTCCGCATCAGGCGAATAAGCGCATTATCGAGTCCACGGCAGAGCGGTTGGGCATTTCGCGCGATCGAGTCATCATCAATATCGACCGCTTTGGCAACACGACTGCCGGCACCATCCCGCTGGCTATGCAGACTGCGCGAGAAGAGAACAAGCTGCATAAGGGTGACCTGGTCCTGCTGGCGTCAGTAGGAGCCGGGTATACCGTGGGCACCTGTTTGCTGCGCTGGGAAATCTAACCGGCGCTTTTCGGATCGCGTTTGTCATTCTTCCTCGTCAAGCTCAAGGAATTCACCGAGGTGATCCAATCGGCGTTCCCACAGAGTGCGATGATCGTGAATCCACTGCTGTAGCGCCGTGAAGCCCGCTGTGTCGATGCGACAGGTGCGGACTCTTCCCAGCTTTTCTGTGTGTACCAATCCGCTTTCTTCCAGGATTTGCAGGTGTTGCATGACCGCAGTCACGGTGATGCCGAGCGGATCTGCCAATCGAGATACGGAAAGAGGTCCTTCGCACAGCTTATCCAGGATGGCTCGGCGCGTCGGGTCTCCGAGCGCATGAAACAGGCCGTCAATGTTGATCTTCGGACGCGGCATAGCCGGGACCCTTTCCGATATTGCCGGCAAGCGCGGATCGTAAGCCGGCGTTCGTCAACGCAATGCGACATTTTGTGATTCGCTGTCGCAGCGAAATAGAACTCGGGGGACTGAGGCGCGAGGAATTCACTTCAGCTCGCCAGTTCCTTGTCTAAATTCTCAAAGATCTTGCGCCAGCCTTCCTCCCGCATTTCCGGGCCGCCGGAGCCTTCAAAGAACGCTCCCTGGTGCGTACAGATCAAGTCTGTTCCCTTGTCGGTTGGAAGAAGTTCGAACGTGACCAATGCGGCTGATACGCGTCTCTCTCCAATCATCATCGTGGAACAAGTGACGATTCGGCGGTTGGGTGTAATGTCCAGGTAACTTGTGTCCGTGATCATGGCGACGCCGGGAAAGGGGGAGCTTTCGTTGAAACGCAATTGTGCGTGCTCGCTTCCTCCTTCGCGAAAGTCCAATTCATACTTCTCGAGGTCGGTGCTCCTTCCGGAGAAAAACCAGCGGCGTTTTTGGGGAGCGCTGGCGAAGGCGGAGAAGACGCGCTCGGGCGGCTTGGGATAGCTGCGCTCGATGACAAAGGTGCTGTGGATGGCGGATGGATCTTTTTGGTCTTTCATGCGGAGTTCCTTTCTGTCGATAATGAAGTAGCGACTTCAGTATTGCGCGAGACGCCATAATAGTCAAGTAGAAACTTCAGTATTGTGGAATTCAATTCCGTGGCGCGCTTCAGAAACTTTCCGCGCGTTTTGCCCTTCCTAGGGCAGCTCGACGTGGATGCAGTTCTTCGCAGCGGCCGGTCTGCGGTCGTTCCAGTGTATTGCTACACTGATCGGTGACGCATCGCCTTCGCATTTCGGCCATTCGATTTTTGAATCCTGCCCCGCTGATGTGGGATTTCGAACACCCACCGGAGATGGAAAAGCTCGCGGAGCGTTACGCGATTCACAGCGCCATGCCATCGCAATGTGCGGCGGAGTTGGCGGAGGGAACTGCGGACATCGGTCTGATCCCAATTGCCGCCTACGCAACCACCCCCGGGTTGGCGATCCTTCGCGGTTGCACGATTGCTTCACTGGATCGGGTGCGCTCCATCATTCTGGTCGTCAAGCATCCCGGTGGAATTGGAGCGGTCCGTCGCGTCGCTGCAGACACGGATTCGCGAACTTCCAATGCGTACGCGCAAATTATCTTTCGCAAGTTTCATCACACTGATCCGGAGTTTCTTCCGTTTGCGCCGGATCTTGACGCCATGTTGGAGAGTTGCGACGCGGCCATTCTGATTGGCGATCCGGCGCTGATGGCACTTGAGGATCGGGACGCACGGTTGGCACG
>JAJYBW010000316.1 GCA_021778815.1 Acidobacteriota bacterium
AAGGCGCGGCGGATATTCTGTTGCCGCGATGTACCCACGAGGCAGTCGCGGGGAGTATTCGGACTCTGACGGAAGAGCGAAGAGCCGAGATTCTGCGAACGCATGAAGAGATGGCGGCGCATGCCCTGCGGGCGCTGGGCATCGCCATGAAGCCCATGCCGTGCAACACGGTGATCGCAGAAGAAGAAACCGGAGAACAACTCGAGCAGGGACTTACCTTCCTGGGCCTGGTCGGGATGATCGACCCACCGCGTCCTGAAGCCGGAGAGGCGGTCGCCAAAGCATCGGTCGCGGGCGTTCGCACCGTGATGATTACAGGCGACCATGCGGCTACCGCACTTGCGATTGCGCGCGACCTGGGCATTGCCGCAGGCAATGAAGTGATCACAGGAAAACAGCTGGCAGAGATGGATGTAGAGGAGCTGGCCTCCGCGTTGCGCCACGTTTCCGTCTTTGCGCGCGTCAATCCGGAACACAAGCTGCGCATTGTTCGCGCGCTGCAGCGGAATGGCGAAATCGTGGCCATGACCGGCGATGGAGTCAACGATGCTCCGGCGCTGAAAGCGGCAGACATCGGCATTGCCATGGGCATCACCGGCACCGACGTGGCCAAGGAAGCCGCCGACATGGTGGTGACGGACGATAATTTTGCCACCATCGTGGCGGCGATCGAAGAAGGCCGGGCCCTCTTCGACAACATCCAGAAATTCCTGCGCTACCTGTTGACCTCAAACTTCGGAGAGATCCTGACACTCTTTTTTGGTGTTCTGCTGGCGGTGCCGTTGGAAAAAGGATCCGGAAATAACCTGCTGCTTCCGTTATTGGCGGTGCAGATCCTGTGGATCAATCTGATTACCGATGGAGCGCCGGCCCTTGCCCTGGGGCTTGACCCTGCAACACCGGAGATTATGCGGCATCGCCCCTTCACTGCCGGAAAAAACATCGTCGATCTCCCCATGATTGTGGATATCGGCCTGGTGGCGGCCGTGATGGCCGCCGGAACCCTGTGGGTATTTTTTTACGGCGCCAACGACGGAACCATGGAACTTCGGCGGTCGCTGGCTTTTACCACTCTGATCCTTTTCCAGTTGTTCAACTCATTGAATGCGCGCAGCAGTGTTGCCAGCGCCTTTCGCGGAATCTTCCAGAATCGATGGCTTTGGGGGACAATTGCGATATCTCTGGCATTGCAGTTGATGATTTTGGATGTGCCGGTCTTTCAGAGGGCGATGGGGATCACAGCTATTTCGGCTGCGCAGTGGCTAGGCTGTACTGTAGTGGCCAGCAGTGTTCTGTGGATTGTGGAAGTCGAGAAGCTGTTTCGCAGATTTCGAGTCAAACAACATGGAGCCACTGCGCATTGAATGGAAAGGCTGGCAGGCATGCAGAACGATATCGCGGGAACGGCACCGGTTCAGTTCACATGGAAAAGCATTTCTCTTTTCATCATCACGCTTGGGATTCTCGCCGCCTGCCTGCTGATGCTTCGCCCGTTTATGCCCGCCATGGTGGGCGCAATTGTACTGGCCGTGGTCACGCGCCGCCCGCATCGCTGGCTGCGCCGCAAGATTGGCAACCCAACGGGAACGGCCTCGGTGGCGCTGTTACTCGCGACCCTCAGCATCATCGTGCCATCGCTCTTTCTCGTGCAGATGATCGGCCAGTATGCCATCACGGCAGCTCGCCTGCTGCAGGGAGGCGTCGTCGAGCAGGGCGTGAGTGGGTTTCTGCAGCGGTATCCTCATCTCTCGTCTGCCCTGCAGCGCAGCTCTGAGGTTCTTTCACTCAGCCAGGCTGCGCAGAGGGCCGCAGAATTTCTGGCCGGAAGCCTGGTCGCAATGCTCAGCGGCTCGGTCGCCGCGCTCACGCAAACCATTATCATGCTGTTTCTGTTGTTCTTCCTCTATCGCGATGAGGAGGTTGGGCTTCGCTTTCTATACAACCTTTTCCCGCTTGTCGATTCCGAAACTCATTATCTGCTGGAAAGAATCGAGGAGACGATTCGCGCTACATTTCTCGGCCACTTCGTTGTGGCGGCGATCCAGGGCTTGGTCGCCGGCGTCATTTTCGCCGCGCTCGGTATTCGCGACGCCGCGATTCTAGGGGTGATTACAGCGATCGTCGCGATTGTTCCTTATTTCGGTGCATACGTCGTCTGGGCTCCGGTTGCCATTTACTTTGCCATGACCGGCCACTGGGTCAGGATGGCAATCCTGGTCGCTGTCGGATCGCTGGTGATCAGCACGCTGGATAACTTTCTGTACCCGATGATGGTCGGAGCACAGCTGCGACAGCATACCGTCTCCATCTTCCTATCGCTGCTCGGGGGTATCTGGTTATTTGGAATCTCCGGCCTGGTGCTTGGCCCTGTCATCTTTTCCGCAGCCGAATCGCTGTTGGAAATCTGGAAAGACCGACTGCATGGCGCCACGTTGATCGTGAATGAAAACGAATCCACCTGATCTCGGGACTTATCGCATTTCCTCTATTGCCATAGAGGGAAAGGGGGTCCTTCTGAGTCCATCGGCTTCGCTCAGGGTAAACTTCGCGAAGAATCTGGGCATTCGGTTTCCTCCGAAATACCGAGATCACGCCGCTTGGACTAGATGGATGTCTCCGCCGCGTCGGCGGAAGCGAAGCCATGTTTCTCCATTCGGTAAATCAGGGTGCGGCGGCTGATATCCAGGTAGCGGGCCGCCTGGGTCTGGTTTCCGGCGAACTTTTCCAGAGCGCGTCCGATGAGTTCGCGCTCAATCGCCTCCAGGCTAATCCCTCCCTCCGGCAGGTCGGACCACAGCCCGGTCAGGTTTGCGGAGGACGGCAGCAGTTCCTCGGGCAGGTCAGCGAGCGTAATCATTTCAGTCGGCGAAAGCAATAACATTCGCTCCAGCACATTTTCAAGTTGGCGAACATTTCCCGGCCAGCGATACGAAATCAGCCGCTGATGCACCGCGGGCGATAGGCGCACATCCAGCAGGCCATGCCGTTCCTTGGCCTGTTGAAACAAAACATCGATGAGCTCGGGGATATCTTCTCTTCGTTCCCGCAATGGGGGGAGCGTCAGCGGGACGACTGCCAGGCGATAATACAGGTCCTCACGAAAGGTGCCGTCCTCAATCATCGCCGTCAGATTGCGGTGCGTCGCAGCAATGACGCGGACATCAACTTTGGTGGAGGTACTCGCGCCAAGTTTGGTGATCTCGCTCTCCTGTAGCACGCGCAAGAGCTTGACCTGCGCTTCCAGGGGGAGTTCTCCGATCTCGTCGAGAAACAGTGTGCCTCCGTCCGCCGACTCGATCCGTCCGGACTTATTCGTCACCGCACCCGTGAAAGCACCGCGCATATATCCGAAGAGCTCCGACTCAACCAGGTCTGCGGGAATCGCGCCGCAATTGACGGCAATGAACGGCCCGCTGCTTCGACGGCTGCTCTGATGGATGGCCCGCGCGACCAGTTCTTTTCCGGTGCCTGTCTCGCCCAGGATGAGAACCGTGGCGTCGTGCTGTGCCACCCGCGCAGCCTGATCGAGGACGCGCAGCAATCCTTTCGACTGGCCCACAATTCCTTTGAAGCCGTATCGCCGGTCCAGGGCCGAACGGAGCGAGTGCACCTCTTCGATCAGGTTCTGCCGCTCCATGGCGCGATGCACGACCAGCACCAGGGCCTCGAAATCGAGAGGCTTGGTCACATAGTCGTAGGCGCCCATCCTCATGGCTTCCACTGCGGTCTCAATGGTCCCAAACGCGGTGACAACGATGACCGTGGTCTGCATTCCCGCCTTGCCGATGCGATCTAAAAGCTCCAGGCCGGTCGTGGGCATGCGCAGGTCGGTGATGATGAGCTGCGGCTGCATATCTTGCAGCATGAGCCATGCGGCGCCACCGTCGGAGGCCAGGGATACTTGATACCCGGCTTCCTCAAGCTGCATCTTCATCACTCGACGAAGGCTGCTGTCATCGTCCACAACGAGAATGTGGTTGCGCTTCATGTAAGCTCCGATTTGGTTCGATGCGAGGGCAGTTCCATCCGAAAGACAGTGCCCCGGCCAGAGTTTGGTCGGCAGAAGAGCGCACCGCCGTGCTGTGCCGCGATATTCGATGCGATGGCCAGACCCAGGCCAGTGCCGTTTTCCTTGGTGGTGAAGAAGGGATCGAAAATGTGTTCCCTGTCTTCCGGGGAGATTCCATTCCCACGGTCGCAGACCTCCACACACAGGCATCCCCCCTCAAAGAAGGGGCGGACCACGACGGTGCCTTCCCCATCCGTCGCCTGGATGGCATTCAGAATCAGGTTGAGGAGGAGTTGCTTAATCTGTTCTGGATCGCACTCCACCTCGCCCGCTGCCAGTCCGGACTCAACCTCCA
>JAJYBW010000317.1 GCA_021778815.1 Acidobacteriota bacterium
TCTATCTGCCGGTTGTTGTCGAGACGGGCGGTAATTTGCTCATTTGGGCCGACCGACTGCCGAGTCGTTGTTTGATATTTCCTGAGTCTTCGTGATGCTCTGCCGAATACACGTCTGTGATGTGGTCCGCAATTTCGCTGAATCGAATCGCAACCGTCCGGAGGTTCTCCGGCATCTTTATGCCGACACGACGCTCATTCCGACGCTTGTTCAGGAGATCGATCGCCTCGCCTTTGCGACCAATTTTTTCTCGATGGAGCTTGCCGTCAGAGTCTCGGAACCTCACCCAAAACACGCCACTCCCCGGAATCCGTTCCCATACTCCCCGCACCTTTGGTTCTTCTTGCCACTTAGCTCGTGCCATGCATCGCCCGTGACTCCAAGTATCACCAGGGGCAAGTCAAGGGTTGCCGTCTGACGGCTAGTTCTCCATTAACTCTATTGTTTTCATGGTGCCCGGAGGGGGACTTGAACCCCCATGGGATTGCTCCCTGCGGATTTTAAGTCCGCTGCGTCTGCCGATTTCGCCATCCGGGCAATGAGGTGAGTAGGTGCAAACCCGATTCTATCGAAAATTGGCCGCAATTAAGAGCAACACCATGAAGCCGACAGCGCGACGCAAGATTGGACCGAAGCGATTATCGCGCGCCGGCATCACCGCTGCCGTGAGTCGTGGTCGGAATCGTGGTCACATCCCTGACTGGGCTGGCCACGGGTGCGCCGTACAGGCGCCGATACATTTCCCTGTTGCGCATGATGGCTTCGACGTATTCGCGCGTCTGCGTAAACGGAATCGACTCCACAAATTCCGGCAGGCTGCCGTAAGGACCGTTCGCGAGCCAGGCCTTCACGCGATCGTCACCCGCGTTGTAGGCAGCCAGCGCATATTCCGGCTGGCCATTGAACTCATCCATCAGCTGGCGAAAATAAACCGTGCCCAGTTTCAGATTCACTTGCGGGATCAGCAAAAATTCTGTGCGATAGGGACGCACACGCTGCTGCCGGGCCAGCGCGCTGCCCACTCGCGGCAACAACTGCATCAGTCCCCACGCGTTGGCGTAGGAGATGACAGTGGGATTGAATTCCGATTCCTGACGAATGAGCGAAGCGACGAGAAATGGATCGAGACCCTGTTGCTGCGCGTCGCTTTGCAGCACCGGCCAATACGGCTGCGGAAATAGCAGATCCCAATACGGCCGCGGAATCGCATCCATCGGCAGTGCGAAGTATGACTGCAATTTCTGCTTCAGCACGCGCATCGCCCGCCAGTTTTCACCATAGGAGCTGTAGAGCTGTGCTTCGGCGTACGCGCTCCACGTGCTGCTGTCCGGACTGTCGCCGATTTCGGAGACAATATATTGATTCAGCCCTGCATTGGCGAGCAATTTCGCGCGTTCGACGTGGACATCGTCCTCCGGAATATCGGTAGTGAGGTCCGGAGCTTTTGGTTCGCCTAAATGGCCCAGTTGCGGCAAGGTTGCGGGCTCGACCGGTCCCAGAGAATCCAGTCGTTGCCGGGCCAGGTCCGAGTAGTAGTACTGACGATAGGAGCGGATCAGCTTCTGGTAGCACGCCGCGGCCGCTGCAGGATTTTTTTCGAACTCCTGATAGACCACGCCGCGCCAGTAAATTGCAGCGGAGATGTGCGTGTCGCCCGGGTAGCGTTGAATTTGTTCATCGAACAATTGCGCTGCCGTCTTCCTGTCACCCAGCCGATAGTTCAGCCACGCCGCGTGCCAGTGACTGGTCGATGCCATGGCGGCATCCGGAAAGCGCTGCGACAGGTCGCCATAATACTGAATCGCCGACGGCATGTCGTTGGCCACCAGCGCCATGTTGCCGGCGGAAAACAGAGCTTCCGCCGTCCATCGACTGCTGGGAAAACGCTGCTCCATCTGGCCGAGCAGCGACTTCACCTGAGCAACATCCTTGGCGTCGCGAGCCGACTCCATCATCAGGTAGAGTCGCGTGGCTCCGGCTTCATTATCTGTATCCGACAGGCGCACCAACTGCGACGGGTTCACGTGCTTGGTCTGCTTAAAGGTCGCGACTGCGGCACGCGCCAGCATCCCGTTCACCTGCGCGGTGCCCATCACCTCGGGATCTTGCGCCAGCGCTTGATATTCTGCAGCAGCGGCCCCGTATTTTCCTGCGATGTACAAGCCGTCGGCATGCCGGGTACGCTCGGCAATGGTAAATGGCGGAGTGACTCCCATCTGCTGCATCTGCGCTGGAACCTGAGTCGACTCACTGCTGGTAGGGTCGCCGACGTAGAGCCGCGTATACATGTCCTGAGCCAGCTTGCGATTTCCTGCCATCTGGTTGGCCTTGGCCGCGGCGAAAAGATATTCCGACGACTTGGCCAGCCGGGCGCCATCCAGCTTCGCAAGCTGATGCAGCGCCGCCTGCGGATCGCCCTCGCCTAGCTTGATATTGGCCAGCAACAGCGTGGCACGATCAATGAGAATGCTGTCCGGATGGCGCTCCGCAAATCCCTGGACCAACTGTTCCGCAGCGGCATACTGCTGTTGCGCATAGTTCGCCTTGCCGCCCAGGTAATCCGCATAGTCGTCGAGCGCCTGGCCATCGCGGTTCGCCAGTTGAAACGACGAGGCGGCTTCCTTGAACTTGCCATCGTCCATATAGGCCTGCCCCAGCGCCATATAGGCAGCCGCGGCGACTTCTCCCGTGTGGGAGCGGGCATAGCGCTGAACGCCGGCGTAGGCCTGGGGCGTGCGCTGCTGGATCAATTGCTGCGCCATAGGCCGCAGTTCAGAGGAGGCGACAAACGCGTGGTGCAGTTGATGGGCGCGAGCCAGTTGCTTTGCGGTGACGTGACGACGATGGCTTCGTGTATGGGCAGTCTGTTTCTTGCGGGCGGAACTCTTGTGGGCCGAGCCGGTCGATTTGCTGGAATGCGTCGCCGTCGCATGGTGCATGGGCCGATGGCTGGATTTCGTTGGATGTTTCGATGACTTCGACTTTGCATGCGGCTTGCTGGTCGTGTGCGACGTGTGGTGCCTCGTGGTCGTAGACTCCTGGGCGACGACAGGAACCAGGGCAACCATAGCAAAACCAAGCAGGACAAAAAAAGCCCACGAAGTCCGTGGAAGCTCTCGAAAAAAGCAGAAACCATCGAACGGCCGCGTGAAGCGCCGGCATGGCACAACTACTCCAAAAAACTGCATATATCTATCAATCTAGCGGGATAGCGCGTGAAAACAAAGTATCGGCGCAAATACTTTTGCGATGCGACAGATTTGTCTGCAACCGTCAGCCCGGTCTACCATCTAATCAGCTGCAGTGACATTGTGATTGTGGAGTAGTCGTCCGGGCGCGATGGCGAGCAGCAAGATCGAAAGGGCCGCCCTCGAACCATGGCAACCATGTTGACTCCGGAAGAAAAGGCAGCAAATGCACTGCACCCCGACCTGCAGCTGGTGGAAAAGGTCAAGGCTGGGGATTTAAGTGCGTTTGAGCAACTGATGCGGCAATATGATCGCCAAATCTTTCGCATCGCGCTTCACATTACGCAGAACCGTGAAGACGCGGAAGACATTGTGCAGGATACGTTTTTCAAGGCGTTTCAAAAGGTCAATCAGTTTCAGGGCAATTCAAAGTTTTATACGTGGCTGGTGCGCATCGCTGTCAACGAATCGTTGATGCGCTTGCGTAAGCGCCGCTCGCAGAAGACGGTATCGATGGACGACGAAATCCAGACCGAAGAAGGATCCATTCCCCGCGATTTTGCGGACTGGATGCCGAATCCGGAACAGAATTATAACCAGGCGGAGCTGGCGGACATTCTTCGCAGGACCATCAAGGGGCTGCCTCCGGGATTTCGTACCGTCTTCGCGCTGCGAGATATCGATGGTTTATCAACGGAAGAAACCGCACAGGCGCTGGGCCTGAGCGTGCCGGCGGTGAAGAGTCGTCTGCTGCGAGCACGCCTGCAACTGCGCGAACGACTGAGCCGATACTTCCGCGTTCCCACAGGAGAGCATGCGTCGTGAACTGCACAGAATTTCTAGCCAACTTAACCGATTTCTTCGACGCAAAAACGGCGACTGCTCTCCGCTCGGAACTGGAACAGCACATGGCCGGCTGCAGCCATTGCCACGTGACCGTTGATACGACTCGGCAAACGATCGAGGTGTATCGAAACGATGAATTGTTCGAACTGCCGGAGTCGATCCGCACGCAGCTGCACCAGGCAGTGCTGACAAAGTGCGAAAAACTGAAGCGCAAGAAAGAGTCGAAGGCGTAAGCTCTCTCTCGCCCCAACTTCAGCTGAAACAGCAAACGCTGAAATAAAAGCATAGTTTAGGGCGTGTTCACACTAACGCAAGGCTTCG
>JAJYBW010000318.1 GCA_021778815.1 Acidobacteriota bacterium
GCCGTGCTTCCCGGGAACATAATCCCACAGATTGTTGGGCCGGTTAGGATCATCCGGAACGCCCGTTTGTTGCGCTTTATATCCCGTCTCCCCAAGATCGCGATCGAGCAGACCAGGAATAAACATCTGTCCGACGATGGCTTCCACGGTTGGCGATCCCACCCAGTACTCTCGCCGTGGCCGATCCACGCTGGCAGCATGCACCACCACCTTCGCAGCGACCTCGGGCTGAAAAATCGGCGGCACCGGCTGCGGCTTGTCCGGTAATCGGCTCTTCACCCAGGTGAACTGGACGGTATTCATCGCCGGCATCTGCACTACGGTCAGCTGAACATTGCTCTTGTCGTGGTAGAGTTCGGAT
Organism: Acidobacteriota bacterium; assembly: GCA_021778815.1. Lineage (GTDB taxonomy): Bacteria > Acidobacteriota > Terriglobia > Terriglobales > Acidobacteriaceae > JAKAAZ01. The sequence continues at coordinate 362 of JAJYBW010000318.1, forward strand.
CGCAGAGAATCTGTAAATCCAATAATGGCGTGCTTGGCGGCGCAGTACGCGGACTGCAGCGGAATGCTGCGCACCGCCAGCGCCGAACCCACCTGGATGATGGTTCCGCGGTCGCGCGGCAACATCCGGCGCAAGGCTGATTGGGTTCCGTACACATAGCCCAGATAACTCACCTCGGTCACCCGCTTGTATTCCTCCGCCGTCATCTTTTTGACGGGCGAAAAGACGGATGCCATGGCGTTGTTGACCCACACGTCGATCGGTCCAAAGGCCTCCTCCAGCCGATTGGCGGCGTGCTCAATCGACGGAGCATCGCTCACATCCAGCGGCAGCACCAGCCCTTCGCCGCCCATTTCTTCCACTTCTTGTCTGCAAGCTTCCAGTGCCTCTCGATTGCGCGCGATCAGCCCAATCTTCGCACTTTGCTTTGCAAATCCATGTGCGATGGCACGGCCCAGGCCAGCAGAAGCGCCGGTAACCATCACGACTTGGTTCCTCTTCATCGTGTATCCCTTTCGAAAGCTCTCCGCGCCTCGTTCGCGCGTCAATCGTAAACGTCGCCGTTTCTATCGTTTCGCCAGACCTGCATTGGCCAACCGTGGAATGCCACGACCATAGGTCCCTGGAGGGGCGAGATCTCTCCGAATAGCTGGCTGCATCATATCCCGATCCCGGCGCGTAAAAATAGATACCCCTTGGGCAATTAAGTAATCAGCTGTTCGCGCCGCTAATGCTTGAATCGTTAACCCCGGATTGGCGCGGGCCTGCGTGGGTAAAACGCTTCCATCGCACACGAAAAGGTTACTTAAGTCATGCGTCCGTCCAAACTTGTCGACCACAGAAGTGCGCGGATCGCACCCCATGCGTGCGGCGCCGACCAAATGCGCGTAACGTGACTCCTGCACCACTTCCTGTGCTCCCGCGGCGTTCATGCCCTGGTTTGAAAAGCCCGTGAGCTCCGACGACCTTGCCGGTCTTCATTTTGTTCGCAGCCATGCCCGCTCCCATGGAAGTCGCGGTCGGCGAATACGCCGGAAAGTTTTTCGCCTAACAGGTATTCTAGTTTTGTTTTTCAAGAGGGGACGGCTCAATGAAACTGCAAGGTAAGGTTGCCATCGTCACCGGCGCAGCGACAGGCATCGGCAAAGCCATCGCCACTGGAATGGCCGCGGAGGGGGCTGCGGTCGTGATCGACTATGTCGGGACGCCTGACATGGCCAATGCTGTCGTCAGCAGCCTCCGAGGCAAAGGCAGTAGCGCGCTGGCGGTCGAGGCTGATGTTTCCAATCCGGATCAGGTGAATGCGCTCGTCGCCCAGACCATCAAGACCATGGGGCGCCTCGATATTTTTGTGAACAACGCCGGCATGGAGTCGAAACATCCGTTCACGGAATATCCCTTCGAGTTATGGCAGAAAGTGATCGCGGTGGATCTGACGGGTCCATTTTTGTGCGCGCAGGCAGCGGCGAAAGCCATGATCCAGCAAGGAAGCGGCGGTCGCATCCTCAACATTTCTTCCGTGCATGAGGATTTGCCCATGCCGACCAATGCGCCGTATTGCGCGGCCAAGGGCGGTCTCCGCATGCTGATGCGAACCATCGCCGTTGAGCTGGCGCCGCATAAAATCACGGTCAACAACATCGCACCCGGCGCCATCTACACGCCCATCGATGCGGATGTGGAAGCGAGCAGGAAGATTGAAGCCACGTTGATGGCGGAAATTCCGCTGGGCCGTTGGGGTAAGCCGGAGGAGGTAGCGGACCTCGCCATTTTCCTCGCGTCCGATGCTGCCGGCTATTGCACTGGCAGCACCTTTTTTATCGACGGCGGCATGCTGCGCCAGTCCGGCAGCTTGTAGCTAACGGAGTGGCTGCGTCGCGAATTCTCCGCCGCGGCCCTCCGCAACCTAAACCTTGATCGACGAGCGCAACTGCGGCGAAGCTCCATCCGCAAGATGAATCGACGGATTCGTTCGCAGAATTTCCATCACCGCCGTCACCATGCGATCGTCCATCGCCGAGGCCTGCCGCAGCGGCACGGGATAGTGGACCACGACTTCCAATCCCGTTGCGACCAGGCGCAGCCGCGTATAAGGCTGCGGGGCGTCGATATGCACTCCAAGTGACTGTTCCAGCCCGGCGTGTTGACGTTCCAGTGCTGGCTTGTACTCCGCATAAAGCGTATCGGCGCTGTCCCGCAACGCCTTTTCCGCCAGCGCAACGTCGCTGTCTGCGCGGATCGGTAGTCCAATCTCGCGCCACATGTATTCCGTTCCAGGAAATTGTTTGAACAGCGGACTGGTCTGGAACAGCACCGAATTCGGGAACACGATGATGCGGCCCGTCGGCGTCAGCTCGATGCCGCTTCCCGCTAACTCCATCAGGTAAAACCGCACCAGGCCAATGTCGACCACATCCCCTGTCACGCTGTTCGCCCCGTTGTACACCACCGTCACTCGATCGCCCACGCGCACTCCATAACGGCCGACCAGGAAGAAATACGCCGCCACCGACAAAATCACGGTCTGCAACGCCACCGCGACACCCGCGGTAATCAAGCCCGCATACGTGGCCAGCGAACTAAAGTCGCTGACAAATCCCAGCAGAATCACCACAAACATGCAGAAGCCGGTGATCACTCTTCGCAGCACCAGGAACTGACGCCGGCGTCGCGCATCGCGAATATAGCGGAACGTCGCTCGCCGCCATAGTTCTGAAAACAGCCAGATCAGTCCCAGCGCGATCAGCAGTGTCGCAACCCGCAGCAGCAATGATCGAAAAATATGGTCGTACTCGTTGTCGACAGAGTCCTGCAATTGCTTCAGGTTTGCCTGGCTCTGATCCATCAGGATCAGTTCCTGGCTCAACGGAATCGTGGCATCGGAGAGCTGCTTGAAATGCTGCACCAGTTGAGCCGTCGCCTGTTGCTGCTGCTTCGGCGTCTCCTGCGATACGGCGGAGCTGCCGTCCGATCCTGCGCCCGCAGAAGCTGCCGGTCCTGCCGCTGCATTGTTTACACTTGGATTCGCGCCCGCTCCGCTCCCGTTTGCCGGCTGAGATCCCGTACCCGTCGGCCCCGCCTGCGCCAGTTGGATGCGCCCCTGTTGCAGCGTCGACCGCAAGGCCACCAGCAACGGCGCCCGCAGATGCTCGGTCGAGATCTGCAATCGCGTCGTCTCATCCTTCAGTTGATCCAGCGAGTGCAGCGCGCTCACCAGGCGGATCAACTCCCCCATCTGCCCGACCAGTCCTTCGTTGCTCGTTCCTCCAAAATTCGGAAACTGGATCTGAGGCACCGTGACCGCGCTCTTGGCCCTCGGCTTCTCCGTCGTCGGGCCCACTGGAATTACCGCCGTCGGCACCGTCCGCTGCAATGCGCGAAGCTTCGTCGTCAGTTCAGTCGCCACTCCGTTGGCAGCGTCGGTCGCGTTCACAAATGAGGTCAACTGCTGCAGGTTACTTTGCAGCGCCTGCGCCAGCGCGATCTGCCCCTGCAGTGTGTCTCGCTGGGACTCGAGAGCGGCACGATCCTTCGCGCGCGCGCTTGCAATCCCCCGGTTGATCGTTTCCAGTTGTGTGTTCAAGCCTGCCAGCTCTTGATCCACGTTTTGCTGCACCTTCAAAAGGTTCTGCGCATCCACCGTACCCGCGCCGCCTGCCTGCGATGGCACTGACTTGTTGGAAGAATCCGCAAGCAGCGCCGCCTGCGCCAGCGCCGACTTGAACTCCAGGTCGACTACACGCCGAGCGATGTCCTGGCCGTTCTCGACAAACAACTGGTCGCTCGGCACCACCGCGTACGCGTCCGCACCCGCCCACAAACGAGACCATTGCAGCACGCGATTTACATGGTTCAGCACTTGCGACTCGCCGTTGGGCGCCATCTCTTCAGGCATGTTCTGGATTGGTGTCGGCGTCGCCGGCCCAGTCACATTCGTCTTCGCCGCATCGGGTGCCGCGGCTTGTCCATCCGCCATCCACCCCACCAG
>JAJYBW010000319.1 GCA_021778815.1 Acidobacteriota bacterium
GCTGGCAATTTCCCGGCAGCTTGTGGCTCAATCTCTTCGCTCTCAATGAGGTACTGAAGATGCCTGACAAGTCTGCAGAATTTTCGCTTGATATTACGCGGAGCGGAAACTCGGCGATCATACGATGCCACGGTAAATTGATTGCGGGCCAGGACAATATCCTCTATCGCGACGTCAAGCAGCTATTGCCGGAATACAAATGCATAGTGCTGGATTTAACGGACCTTACCCGCATGGACAGCATGGGACTGGGCGCACTCGTTCGGTTGTACGTCTCTGCGCGTTCTGCCGGCTGCACTCTGGAGCTCATCAATCTCAGCAAACAGGTCCGGATGCTGTTGAAGACTGCCAACTTGCTCTCGGCCTTTTCCACGGTCTGCGAATACAACATCAAGATGGGTTAATCGCTCGCGGATCTGCCTGAAAAACATAGGGGCCGTCCGTCGATTGACGATTCCAATCGGATCAATAACGCACGACTGCCGATGCATTGCTTCTCCGCGGCGGAAGTGCGGGGTCAGGAGTGCTGCTTGCCGCCGGCAATTGTATTCAGGTCAATTTGCTTCCAGTCGCCGCGCTCGATGCCGGCACGAATCTGTGCCGGAGTCCAGCCTTTACGCGTCATTTGATAGGCGTAAAAACCTTCTTTGGCGCAGGTTCCGCATTCGGCGCCATGCAAATCTTGAAAGCAACTTCTGAGACTGGTGTGTCCAATGGCTCGGTCGCAGCGACAATAGCAGGGCAGCTGATACAGGACACCGGGAACCTTGGCAGCGTCCTTATAGACCTTCACCTGCCAGGGTAACTGGAAATTAGGTCCGGTGAGCTGTTTCCCGTGGAGAATAGGCGGCAGCTTGGCATCTGCCGGCGGAGGAGCCGCGTGGAATGCCGGGACGTCGACTGTTGGATCCGTCCACTCGGCGTGTCCTGCAACACAAATCAGTGCGACGATAAGGGTCCACCAAACACGGCTACGCATCAATCTTCATCCCCCAAAAGCATTTCCAAAATTGTACGATCCTCTCGTCGAAAAACCGAAATTTCCGATTTCGCGGCAATCCCGGAAAGCGCATCGAATGAAATTGCAGCCATGCGCATTCCGGCCCGTGATATTGCGAAAAATCGTGCCAAAAAATACTCTCGAGCCAGTTACAACGGTAACCCACGGCAGGTGTTTGGCGAGGCTCGAGAGCACATTATCCACCGTGAATATTTGCAAAAGTGCTAGGGTAAGGACGTATCATGCAGGCACGATTCGGTCGGTCAAATAACCGACAGAGACCGTCACGGGTTTTCCTGCCAACGGAATCATCCGACAAAGATTTCTACGCTGATTTTCTATGTTGAATTTCGCCCCGTTGCCGGACTTGCTGGCCCTGACAATCCTTGTGTTTGTCTTCTGGTCCATCCTGCGTCGTCGCGCGGGTGGCAAGTTGCAAGCCTGGCTGCTGGGCTGGATCTTTATTTTGGTGCACTTTGCGGCGCAATTGTTGGGCGGCCGGCCGGGAGACCTGCAGACGTTCGCATTTGCGGTTTCGGCCATCATGCTGGAGCTGGCGGGAGTTGCCTTCATCTTTGCCGCGGGCGGCGCCTACTATAGCTTGCGGATGCGCTGGATCGCCACGACTGGCTTGCTGGCAACGCTTCTCTATATCCTTATCGACTATCTGGGTATTGAGGCAACGCAGTGGTACTATGCCACGGCTGCACTTCTCTTTCTGACGGTGATTGCCGCCTTAGTACGCGACCCCAATAGCCGCGCGGGTGAGCGACACACGTACGCCCTCCTGACATTCTTACTCGTCGTTTTGTTATTCATGGTGGTTTATTACAAGAAGCAGGATTACGGGCTCGACTGCATTTATTTTGTGGTCTACCTGATGGCTGGCGTTGAATACTGGAGAAAATTCCCGCAGAGAACAACAGGCTCCTTAACCGCCGTAGTTGGATTGGTGGCGTGGGCGCTGGTATTTCCGGTCAGCGCTTATCTAGCGATGTTCCGTCCAAACCTTCATATTCACGATTCCGTCTGGAACCTGCCGAAATATATTGTCGCCATCGGGATACTTTTGACGCTGCTGGAAGAGCAGATCGATCACACTCATCATCTGGCCTTGCACGATCCGCTCACAGGATTGCCAAATCGCCGACTGCTGCAAGACCGCCTGACCAAGGCCATTGAACGAGCCGAGCGTAACGGCGCGCGCGTCGCCGTTCTCCTGATCGACCTGGACCACTTCAAGCAGATCAACGATACGTACGGTCATCCGGTGGGCGACGAAGTGCTGCGCATTGTCGCCACGCGATTGCAGATGAGGATCCGCAAGGCGGACACAATCGCTCGAGCCGGTGGAGACGAATTTATGGTGATTGTCTCTGATCTTCTGCAACCGCACGGGGCACGCGTCCTGGCGACGAAGCTGGCCGCGGACTTGAACGAGCCCATCGTATTAGGTGCGGTGCGCTTGCCAGTCGGCGCCAGTATCGGACTTGGGATTTATCCAGACGATGCTCAGACGGTGGAAGAGCTCTGCGCCAAAGCGGACTCCAACATGTACGAACAAAAACGACTTGGCAAATAATCCCGAACGCCTATGGAAATCACAGGAGTGAGTCGATGCGAGAGCGCGGTTTGCGGGGATGATGCCGGCACGGCAAAAAAAGACGGCACGAACGGTTTAATGTTCGTGCCGGGAGGCCAGTGACGCAACTTGATGGGATGGAGCGCCTTCAGGGTGTTTCCTGCGGTGCAGCGTCATTCCCTTACAACAATAGGATGCCACAGAATCCAGCTCGACGCACGGAATATTTGCATTTTTCATATATTTTCCCGACGTCTTCTCCCGAATTCCATAGAAACGACCACAATTCGTCCGCTGATGGCGATAGTGTTTTGAGCTCAAATCCGCTTTCTTGATTGATTCTAAAGATAGATAACTGCAAATACCGGCGGATGTGCCATACTGACGACGAAGACCAGCACTCCACCAGGGGCTGAGAACGGAAGAGATGATGAAGCTGTCACTAAAACGAGATATCCAGGATCAGGAACCGATCGCCGCATTCCCCAATACTGCTCCCCCTCCCAACCGTGGCCGCTGGTCGACCGCATTTCTTATGGCGAGTTCCGCCCTGTTAGGAGCGACCGCAGTCGCCTTCTGGAACCGACGTACTATTGCGAATATGCGAGTCCAGATTCTTGCGGAGGCGGCGAAACCGCAGCCGCGCGTGAATGTGGACGAAGAGATCTTTTGAGCCGCACGGCCACGCCTGTCGGGCCTGTGGGCGATACAACCGCGTGTTTTCAACAGTCTTCGACAGCTTTTCAACAGCGCTTGGGTTGCGTATCGGCCACAATAAGAGTATGTTCATCTCTGGGCGTAAAGAACTCCGCAAGCCCATCGAGATATCTACAGTAGAATTCGTAGTCCAGCCGAACGGACTTGCCTGATCCAGGCTTCTTGTTGGCACTACCATTCCCATAGATAGCTAAGAAGACTTTCCGCAGATCCGGCTTCGCAGCGGGTATGCGGCAGGCGAAACGCCTCTTAAAAAGTCGTAGGCATGAAGCGGAGAGCGACGTTCCGAGTTTCAATGGAAAGTCGAAAAAAGTTTCACTTTTGTTTGACAGTGGCACCCAAATCTTGATAGTCTGGTTTGGTCGCGCAAAAAACAGAAGCCAGTGTTGAAAAGCATCATTTCCTGGCACGCGCAAAGTTCGAGGACCTGCTGGAATCATCCGGCAGCTCGATCCAAAAAGAACTCGCTCAGGCGAAACTTCTTAAGGATCTTTGACAATTGGTTGAATATGCCAGTCGTGAGATGACGATGAAGTTGTGGTTTAGTCATTCTCACTAGTATAGGCTTCGCAGCCTTTCGAGCGCTGCGGAGTAGCATCTTGCTCTTCGACCTCCGTCGAATCAAGATGCATCAGGTTTCAAACGAGAGTTTGATCCTGGCTCAGAATCAACGCTGGCGGCGTGCCTAACACATGCAAGTCGAACGAGAAAGTGGAGCAATCCATGAGTAAAGTGGCGCACGGGTGAGTAACACGTGACTAACCTACCTTTTAGTGGGGGATAACCTAGGGAAACCTGGGCTAATACCGCATAATACCTACGGGTCAAAGCAGCAATGCGCTGAAAGAGGGGGTCGCGGCCGATTAGCTAGTTGGCGGGGTAATGGCCCACCAAGGCAGTGATCGGTATCCGGCCTGAGAGGGCGCACGGACACACTGGAACTGAAACACGGTCCAGACTCCTACGGGAGGCAGCAGTGGGGAATTTTGCGCAATGGGGGAAACCCTGACGCAGCAACGCCGC
>JAJYBW010000320.1 GCA_021778815.1 Acidobacteriota bacterium
GGGACTGTTATTCGCGTGGGCAGCGGCGTCGAGTCCTTCCGGCCGGGCGACGAAGTGGTCGCTCTCGGTCAGGGATGCTTTTCCAAATTTGTCACTACCCGTGCGGGGCTGGCGTGGAAAAAGCCTGAACGCTTAAGCTTTGAAGCGGCCGTCACCATTCCTGTCGCTTTCTTGACTGCTGCATATGGACTAGAGACGCTAGCCCGCATTCAACCCGGAGATCGGGTGTTGATTCACGCTGGTGCCGGCGGGGTCGGCTTGGCTGCAATTCAAGTCGCTCAAAGGGCCGGCGCCACTGTCTTTGCCACGGCAGGGAGCAACGAGAAGCGCGCCTACCTGACATCGATCGGCGTTGCGCACGTCATGGATTCACGCTCCCTGGAGTTTGCCCGCGAAATTCGCGAACTCACTCAGGGAAAAGGTGTCGACATCGTTTTGAATTCCCTTGTGGGACCCGCCATTGATGCGGGGCTCCGGATATTGGCCCCCCGCGGACGTTTTGTTGAAATGGGAGTGGCCGATCTACGTTCGAAGGAATCAATCGCGAGTGTCCGTCCGGATGTTACCTATCTCCCGTTCAACCTTGCTCCGGCCATTGCCAACGGCGACAGTTTCATACGCGAAATTCTGACGAGAATTTTCAACGCCTGCCGCGTCGGGGCGTTCCATCCTCTGCCCCGACAAGTCTTCCCTATGGATCAGGCTCGAGATGCCTTCCGTACCATGGCCCAGGCACGCCACATAGGTCGAATCGTTCTTCGCCCTGCACACCAACAATTCAGTCCAGTGATTCGATCGGACGCGGCCTACCTGGTGACCGGAGGTTTGTCTGGAATCGGGCTGGAGGTCGCAAGCTGGTTGGGGCAGCGTGGAGCGGCTCATGTAATTGTTCTGGGGCGCAGCGATCCCACGCCGAAAGCTGCTGGCCTCTTCGACAAAATGCGCGAAGCGGGAACGCAGGTCGAAGTTTGTCAGGGCGACGTCTCACAGGAAGCCGATGTACTGGCTGCAATTCAAAAAGCCGATCGCTTCCCACTGCGCGGCATTTTTCACTGCGCCGGCATTGTGGAGGACGCCGCGTTGCTGCAGCTGGATTGGAGCAAGTTCCAGCGTGTAGTCGCAACCAAGTTGGAAGGGGCGGGTCATTTGCATCGAATGACTGCTGACGCGCCGCTTGACCAGTTCGTGTTGTTCTCCTCGGTAGCCTCCGTCTTTGGCGGACCCGGGCAGGCGAATTATGCGGCTGCGAATGCATCTCTGGATGCGCTCGCGCACACCCGGCAATCACGCGGCATGGCCGGTCTCAGTGTGAACTGGGGGCCGTGGAGCGAAACCGGGATGGCCGTCCGTCACGGCGTGCTGGAGCAAAAATCAAAAATGGGAATGGTGGGCATCTCCACACGCGATGGACTGGGTGCGCTGGAGAGGATGTTGACCGGCAGTCTGCCTCAGATACTGTTTGCACCCATGGATTGGAAGAAATATTTTGCCCTCGGCAACGCCGACTCCGGACTGAATCCCAACCGCCAGCTCGTAAGCGAGCTACGGGGGGCACGACCGCAAAAGCCGGGGATGGCGAGCGCGCACCAGAAAAAGAGTCCTTCCTGGTTGCCGCAATTGGAAGCGACGGCAGTTTCCCAGCGGCAACAGGTATTCATGGATTTGATTGCGGCGCGGGTGAAAGCCACGCTGGGTATTCAGGGTGCGCAGGAAATTGACCCGGCACAGCCGCTGCAGGAGTTGGGGCTGGACTCGCTGCTGTCGATCGAGCTTCGCAATTCGCTGGGAGCAAGCCTGGAACGGACTCTTCCCGCGACTCTGCTATTCAACTATCCAACTCTCAAGGCCCTGGCCGGATATATGTTGCGCGAAGTCCTGCCCGAAACTTCGGAATTAACGACAGAAGGGAAAAGTGACTTCTCGCCGGCAAGCCTCGTGGGAGAAATCGAAGCACTTTCCGATGAGGAAGTCGATCGTCTGTTGACTGCCAGAGCTGCCGAAGGAGTGCGATGAGCGAATTTCTCGATAGAATCTCCAAGCTCTCCCCGCAGCGCCTGGCATTGCTTGCCGACGAGTTGAACGAACGCGTTCAGGCCGCGGAGAGGAACAGGAGAGTCCCCCTCGCCATCATCGGCATGGGTTGCCGCCTGCCCGGGAAGGTTGAAACTCCAGAGGAATTCTGGGACCTTCTGAGTCACGGGACCGATGCAGTCACAGAGGTGCCAATTTCGCGATGGGATTCGCGAGAATACTACGATCCCAATCCTGCTACCCCGGGCAAAATGGCGACGCGTTGGGGAGGATTCATCGAAGGCGCAGAACAATTCGACCCCAAATTTTTCGGTATTGCGCCGGCCGAAGCGGTCAGCATGGATCCGCAACAGCGCTTACTGCTGGAGACCAGTTGGGAAGCTCTGGAAGACGCTGGAGTTGCGCCCGCACGCCTTTCCGGTTCGCAGACCGGAGTTTTCGTCGGAATTTGTAACGGAGATTACAGCCAGGTTGCACTCAACTCTCCTCGAGACAAGATTTCTGCCTACTTCGCGCCGGGGCTTTCGCACGCCGTGGCGGCTGGGCGCATCTCCTACGTGCTTGGGTTGCAAGGGCCCAGTATGGCTGTGGATACATCGTGCTCAGCATCGCTGGTTGCGGTTCACCTGGCTTGCCACAGTCTGCGCCTGGGAGAAATCAACGCGGCACTGGCGGGTGGAGTCAATTTGATTCTCAATCCCGATGTCACCATTGCGCTCTCGCAAAGCCGCATGATGGCGCCAGACGGTCGTTGCAAGGCGTTCTCCGAATCTGCGGATGGCTTTGTGCGCGGCGAGGGCTGCGGCATGATTCTTTTAAAGCGGCTGCCCGATGCCATTCGCGACCACAATCGCATTCTGGCCGTGATCCGCGGCACTGCCTGCAATCAGGATGGTCGCAGCAGCGGCCTCACGGCGCCCAACGGTCCTTCGCAGGAGGCGGTCGTTTCCGCCGCACTCGCAGACGCGGGCCTGAACCCTGCCGACGTCGACTACATCGAGGCCCATGGAACCGGGACCTCGCTTGGCGATCCCATTGAGGCAGGAGCGTTGAATGCCGTATTTGCAAATCGGGCAAAGGATGCTGGGCCGCTTCGGGTCGGCTCCGTAAAAACCAATCTGGGCCATTTGGAATCGGCTGCGGGAATCGCAGGACTGATGAAATTGGTGCTGTCAATCCAACACGGCAAGATTCCAGCGAATTTGCACTTCGAGAACCCAAGTCGTCACATCGAGTGGGATCCGCTTCCCATGAGTATTCCCACGAAACTTGAGCCGTGGAATCGCCGGGGCCGCAGCCGGGTAGGCGGCGTCAGTTCCTTCGGATTCAGCGGCACGAATGCGCATTTGATCGTCGAGGAGTACAGACCGGATCTGGAGGCTACATCCGACCGGCCTTCAATTTCGTCTGCGCAATCTTACTCCGCGGCTCAGCTCTATCTCTTTCCCATCTCCGCGAAGTCCGTCCCCGCGCTGCATGCAATCGCCGCTCGCCTGCACCGTCACCTTGCGGATCATCCGTCCATTCAACTGGCTGAGATTCAACGCACGCTTCAGGTCGGTCGCTCCCACTTTGAATATCGCGCCGCTCTGCTGGCAGCATCGCGCGCGGAGTTGCTCGACTTGCTCCATGCCTTCAACCAAGATGTGGTCCCTGGGTCGATTCAGACGGGGCGCGTCGCAGGACATGCTCCGCGGATTGCATTTGTATTTGGTAGCGAGGATGTTGCGTTACAGAATTTCGGGCAGACGCTTTACCAGCGCTCGCCGGTATTTCGCGGATCGATGCAGCGATGTGAGCAGATTCTGCGGACCGACCTGGGCTTGGAAATTCCTTCTTCGTTGTTCGCAAGTGGCATCAATCCAGATACGGACCGAGGCGGCAGTTTGTCCACTTGGCATGGCGCGGTGGTTGCGTTTGCGTCGCAATATGCGCTGGCAGAACTGTGGCGCAGCTTCGGCATCCAGCCCGTGGTGGCGTTTGGCTATGGCCTTGGCGAGTTGGCTGCTGCCTGTGTCGCAGGCGGGCTCGAGCTGCGCGATGGACTGCGGCTTGCAATCGCAGCCGCTTCCGATAGCGCACAGGAGTTCGCCAACTGCGCCGGCAATATCCACTATGCATCACCAAAAATTCCGTTGATTACGCATCTTGGCGCACATCGCGAACTGCCGACGGCCATGGCTTTCGAGGCGTATGCGCGTCAGAGTTCTCATCGTACGGACCCCAGCGCGGCTTCGTTGACAGCTCTGGCAAAAGAGGGTTGCGCTGCGCATCTT
>JAJYBW010000321.1 GCA_021778815.1 Acidobacteriota bacterium
TTGAAGATCGATTGGTTTGAGCGGCTGCTGACCGGCATCAAGCAGCGCTTCCCTGCCATCTGGCTACATTGTTTTTCTGCGTCGGAGATTCTGGCGATTGCGGAATATAGCGAGCTGTCCGTGCGCAACACGATTGCGCGGCTGCGCGACGCGGGCCTGGATTCGATTCCGGGCGGCGGCGCGGAAATTCTGGATGATGACGTGCGCCACAGAATTGCACGGCTGAAGTGCGGCACAGAAGAGTGGGTGCTGGTGCATCGAACGGCCCATCAACTGGGTATGCGGACCACCGCGACCATGATGTTCGGCGTGGGTGAGACCTATGAGCAGCGCGTCAATCACTTTGAAACGCTGCGCCGCCTGCAGGACGAGACCGGCGGATTCACGGCATTTATTCCCTGGAGTTTTCAACCGCACAACACGGCGCTGGGCGGACGCGGCTGGGATGAAGCGACCTCCGTCGAATACCTGAAAGTGCTCGCGATTTCGAGACTCTATCTGGACAACATTCTGAATGTGCAGTCGAGCTGGGTGACCCAGGGGCTGAAGGTGCTGCAGATGGGCCTGCGCTTCGGCGGCAACGATGTCGGTTCGGTAATGCTGGAAGAAAATGTGGTGAAGGCGGCGGGGACAGCGAACCACACCACGGAAGAAGAACTGCGCCGCGTGATTCGCGATGCCGGATTCAAGCCGGTGCAGCGCGATACCCTCTATCGGACGATGTTCCTGAACTGATCCGACCGAGCCTTCGTTTGGCAGCGGAATTTAGATGGTTTGCAGGCGGGTCCAGGTGCGGCGAAGGGCTTTGATGACCCAATGGGTCATCAAAATCGCAATCACAATAAATGCGATGGCGATGCCGGCAGCGGTCCAGGGATGCGCAGTCAACAGCCACGTCAGCCCGATGGCAATGCCATCTTCACCGGCGCTGAGAGTTATATTCGAAATGGGTTCCGGGCTCGGCGTGACCACGGCGCGGACGGCAGTTTTCGAGCTATGCGCCACCATGGCGATCGCGGCTCCGCCGAGAGTTGCCAGCAGCTGCATCTCGGGCGACAGGTGAGAGCTAGCGCGGTAAGCGAGCAGTCCTGCGACCGGCACGCGGATGAAGGTGTGCAGCGCATTCCACACCATATCGATACCGGGAATTTTGTCGGCGACAAATTCGGCGACAAATAAAGTTCCGCTGACCGCGATGACCACCCAGCTGCCAAGGATTTCTAGTCCAGCCGGCAGCACCACCCAGGGGGTATGCGCCAGCAGTCCCAGGGTCAGGACAGTCGCATAGACGTTGAGCCCGGCGGCAAAGCTGGCCGCGATGATGATGGCTGCAATCGTACTGGGCGTAAAGGCGCTCACTTGCTGCGAATTCTATCCATTCCGGGGCGGCGCGTCACGGAAAACCGGATGCGGGCGCGCGGCCCAGGGTTTTTCTGTCACGTACAATGAAGCGAATAGCTTACTTCTGTGGAGGCCCTTTTCGGGGCGATGTCGTTCACTTCCATTACTTCAGTCTGGAACCATGGATGGGTCGCGGGGCCGGCGCTGGCCGGTCGTAGAGCGCTCTGTTCTGTGCTGTTCGCGCCGCATCATGGGTTGATGCATTACCTGCATGAACAGCAGGTGGCGAACCAGACCTTTGGCCATCTTTACAGTTGGAACTGGTTCGACGCGTCGCTGCTGATTCCCTATTTTGTGCTGATGGTGATCCTGGCGTTCTACGGAATCCATCGCTATCAACTGGTGTGGCTCTACTACCGCTACAAAAAGAATGCGACCCATGAAGCACCACAGCATTTCACTGAGCTGCCGTTTATTACGGTGCAGCTGCCGATCTTCAACGAGCAATTTGTCATTGACCGGCTGGTGGATGCTGTTTGCCGACTCGACTATCCTCGCGACCTGCTGGAAATCCAGGTGTTGGATGACTCGACCGATGAGACACAGGAAGTGGCGGCGGCCGTCGTGGAGCGATATCGCAGCGGACTGCATGGCGACCCACAGCCGATTGTGTACATTCATCGCACCAATCGTCATGGATATAAGGCGGGCGCGCTGGACAATGGATTGAAGACCGCCAAGGGCAACCTGATCGCGATGTTTGACGCGGACTTTGTGCCGTCGCCGGACTGGCTGATGAAGGTGGTCCATCATTTTTCCGATCCGAAGATTGGCATGGTGCAAACGCGCTGGACGCACCTGAACCGCGATTACAGTTTTTTGACCCAGGTGGAAGCCATTCTGCTGGATGGGCATTTTGTACTGGAACATGGCGGGCGTTCGCGATGCGGAGTGTTTTTCAATTTCAACGGTACGGCGGGCATGTGGCGGCGCGAAGCGATTGACGAGGCTGGCGGCTGGCAACACGATACGCTGACGGAAGACACCGACCTGAGCTATCGGGCGCAACTGGTAGGATGGCAATTCAAATATCTGCAGGACGTGGAGTGCCCGGCTGAACTGCCGATTGAAATGACGGCGTTCAAGACGCAGCAGGCACGGTGGTCGAAGGGGTTGATTCAAACGTCAAAGAAGATTCTGCCACAGGTATTCCGCTCCGACGTTTCCTTTCACATCAAGCTGGAGACGTTTTACCATCTGACGGCCAACATCAGTTATCCGCTGATGGTGCTGCTGTCGATTCTGCTGATGCCGGCGATGATCATCCGCTTCTACCAGGGATGGTTCCAGATGCTCTACATCGATTTGCCGCTGTTTATGGCGTCGACATTTTCGGTGTCGTCGTTTTATTTGATCTCGCAAAAAGAACTGTATCCGGGGAAATGGTATCGCTCGCTGTTGTATCTGCCGTTTGTGCTGGCGCTGGGCGGCATCGGGCTGACGCTGACCAATGCGCGAGCGGTGATGGAGGCGTTGTTCGGGATCAAAAGCCCGTTCAAGCGGACGCCAAAATACCGGGTGGAGAAGCGGGGCGAAAAGTCGCAGGCGGCGAAATATCGCAAGCGGCTGGGACTGTTGCCGGTGCTGGAAATGCTGATCAGCGCGTATTTTGCTTTAACGATCTGGTACGCGATTTCAAATGCAAATTACATCACGATTCCATTTTTATTTCTCTTCATGTTCGGTTATGGCTATACGGCGGTGCTAAGCGTGACGCAAGGCATGTTCGACCGCTTCCGCGGGGTTGCGAATGCGGACGAGTCCTCGCCGAAGCCGTTCCCGGTGGGTGTGTAGAGCCAAAAAACGCGCTCCGAAGAGCGCGTTTTTGTGTGCAGGGTTTAGACCTACCAGCGATAGCCCACCGTGACCGGAATAAGGTTTGCGTCATGTCCCGGAGGAAGAACGCTCTTCGGGCTGAAGAGCTTCTCATAGCGGGCTTCGAGAAAGATCTTTCCGCGCTCATAGGGTGAAATACGCCACTCTCCACCCACGCCAACATCAATGTTTCCCTGATTGGTGGAGGTGTGGGCAACATTGACGCTGCCGCTGCACCCGCCGCCATAATAGTAATAGTAATAGCCGCACGGCACATAGACGGGGACGGTGAAGTTGGTCAGGGCACGGGAAAAGCCGCCGCCGCCAATCACGTATCCATCCAGCCGGTCGCGATGGATGAAGTTGAATTTCGGATTGAGGTCGGCTGTCCAGATATGCTCATTGCCGTACGGCGTTTGAGCGTTCAGATACGCCAGGGACTGGGGAACCGTCATACGGTTAAAGTTCCATTCCGCCAGAAGGCTGAGGCGGTCGTTGAATTTGAACCCGCCACCCAGCAAAACATTCCAACCGGTGTTGGCGAAGTTCTGGGTACTGCCGCCAGGCACCGTGACCCCGCCGCCGCCTTCCAGAACCAAGTGCTTTCCCCAGCCCTCCCCGGTATAGCGCGGCTTGTGGTTGTACGGAGAGGAATTGCTGTACTGCGGATTGTACTGGGGGTTTGGGGGGTAATTATTTTGCAGGTTATAGCTGACGTTGGAACTGGAATAGGTCTGGGCCTGTCCCGCCGCCGCAAGTAACAAACCGCAGGCAAGCGCGACACATTTTGACCCCTTAAAGGTACTCCTCAGAACTTGATGAACGCGATTCATCGTTTTGTTGTCCTTTCGTGATTTGTGCGCTAGATGCGCTCCGATGGCACTGTAGTGATACGTAAGCTTATCCTGATCCGATGCCTTCCAAGCGCGGGCGAGATGCTCGCATCGCGCAAGTCGATTTGAGCCTGCCCTAACCAGCCGACCGCTTACTTAGACGTATCCACCGACAAAAAGTTGTGGTGGCCTGTTGAGCCTATCCAACGCAATGGCGCCATCCAGTCGCCGGATGAACATTGGCGGCCTTGGTTACC
>JAJYBW010000322.1 GCA_021778815.1 Acidobacteriota bacterium
AGGGCGCGTTCGGCGTGATCCCGGCGCATTTGACTGAGCTATCTCCGGATGCGGTTCGCAGCCTCTTCCCTGGAGTTGTGTATCAGTTGGGAGTACTGCTGGCGGCTCCGGCGACCGCAGTAGAATTCATGTTGCGCGATCACTTTGGGTATCCCTGGGCACTGACCGTTTTTGGCGGCGGCGTCACTGTACTGATGATCGTGATCTTCTGGTTTGGACCGGAAGCCCACAATCGCAGTTTTCTGCGAGAAACAGAAACCAAGCCAGCGTCGGTTCTGGCTGAGTAAGGAAAGTGGACGCAGATTCAACGTCCCGGAGAAAGCAATGAACGAAAAGCGAATTGGCATCATTATGAATGGCGTCACCGGGCGCATGGGATTGAACCAGCATCTGGTCAGATCCATTCTGGCGATTCGGAACCAAGGTGGCGTCGAACTTAACGACGGCACGCACCTGGTGCCCGATCCAATTTTGGTGGGGCGCAATGCCGCCAAGCTGGAACAGATTGCCAAAGATCACGGAGTCGCTCGCTGGACGACCGATCTGCGCGGTGCACTCGCCAATCCGGACGATGCGATTTATTTCGATGCGCAAGTGACCTCGATGCGCGCCTCCAGCGTAGAAGCGGCGATTGCTGCGGGAAAGCACGTGTATTGCGAGAAGCCGCTTGCCGTCGATTCGGCTGTAGCGATGCGACTGGCAGCCATGGCAAAATCCGCGGGAGTGAAGCAGGGCGTGGTGCAGGACAAGTTGTTTCTACCCGGCATGCGCAAGTTGAAACGGCTGGTCGACAGTGGCTTCTTTGGAAGAATTCTCTCCGTTCGCGGCGAGTTTGGATACTGGGTGTTCGAGGGCGATTGGCAACCCGCGCAACGACCTTCATGGAATTATCGCAAGCAGGACGACGGCGGCATCATCGTGGACATGTTCTGCCATTGGCGCTACGTATTGGACCATACGTTTGGCAGAGTGCGAGCCGTGCAATGCCTGGGCGGCACCACAATTCCAGAGCGTATCGATGAACAGGGCAACCGCTATGCGTGCACTGCGGACGACACCGCCTACGGAACGTTCGAGATCGAAGGAGGAATCGTTGCCCAGATCAACTCCTCATGGTCGTTTCGCGTCTATCGTGACGAACTATTCAGCTTGCAGGTGGACGGCACACTCGGCAGTGCAGTCGCGGGCTTGCGAGAATGCCGGACGCAGCACCGCGTCAATACGCCGAGGCCTGTGTGGAATCCGGACGTCGAAAATCCTTTTCATTTTCGCGAGCACTGGCAGGACGTGCCGGATAACCAGGTGTTCGACAACGGATTCAAGGTTCAGTGGGAAATGTTCTTGCGGCACGTTGCCGAAGAAGGGCCGTTCCCGCATGACTTTGTCGAAGGCGCGCGCGGCGTGCAGTTGGCGGAGCTGGGTTTGAAATCCTGGCAGGAGCGTCGCTGGATCGATGTACCGGAACTGAGGGCATAAGCTTGAAGAACGCAGTAAAACTCGTGCGGCCCGATGGCTCCCTCTACAACTACACGCCGACACGTGAGCCGCTGGTGCCCGCTGCCCGGAAATCCTTCGTCACTCGGGTCGCGTTTGCCGCAGCGCACGTGGTGCTGGACCCACTCAAAACGACGGAGCCGCTGACACATCCGGTTGTCGATTGGGAATCGACGCTGGCATATCGGGAATATCTTTGGTCGCTTGGTTTTGGTGTGGCCGAAGCGATGGATACCGCGCAACGCGGCATGGGATTGAATTGGCCGCTGGCGCTGGAACTCATCCAACGCAGCACCGCGGCCGCGAAAGCACGGGGAGCCATGGTCGCGAGCGGCGCGGGCACAGACCATGTTCAGCCGGGCCAACATCTCACATTGCAAGATGTCACCAGCGCCTACCTGCAGCAATGTGAGGCAATCGAAGCCGTAGACGGACGCATCATCCTGATGGCTAGCCGCGCACTGGCAGCGGTCGCGCGCCACGCAGACGATTATGCATCGGTATACTCGACCGTACTCCGACAAGTTCGCCAGCCAGTCATTCTGCATTGGCTAGGGCCAATGTTTGATGCAGCGCTGCAAGGCTACTGGGGTGGGAACACGATTGCCGAGGCCATGGAGAACTGCCTCGCGGTGATTCGCGCACACAAGGAGAAAATCGACGGCATCAAGATTTCTCTGCTGGATGCGGAGTTGGAGATTTCTATGCGGCGAGATCTCCCGTCTGGCGTGCGGATGTATACGGGCGACGACTTCAACTATGACCGCCTGATTCTGAGCGACGAAAAGGGTCACAGCGATGCCTTGCTGGGGATTTTCGATGCCATTGCCCCCGCCGCATCGCTGGCGCTCGCCGCACTCGATGCGGATGACCTTCCGCGCTATCACCAGTTGCTCGAACCGACTGTACCGCTTTCACGGCACATCTTCGCCTCCCCGACGCAACACTATAAAGCCGGGGTCGTGTTTCTGGCGTTTCTCAATGGATTTCAATCGCACTTCCGCATGGTAGGCGGCTTGGAGAGCGCACGATCCACAGCGCATTTGTGCGAACTGTTCGTTCTGGCGGACAAAGCCGGAGTCCTGCGCGACCCGGACGTGGCGACGGAGCGGATGCGTAACTACCTGCGGCTGGCAGGTGTCGCGTGAGTTTGTTAGAGCGTCTCAGCTTCAATCAGATCACCGCCGATCCCTGGTCGTTGGAGCAAGCGGTGCGCAACTGTTCCCAAAGCGGGATCCCCTACATTGCGGTGTGGCGCCATAAACTGGACGGCGACGTCAAAAAAGCGGCCGCAATGATTCGCAACGAAGGCTTGCGCGTCTCCAGCCTCTGTCGTGGAGGATGGTTCTCAGCGCCGACAGCGAAAGAGCGGCGCGAACGTATCGCGGATAACCGCGTCGCCATTGAGGAAGCAGCCATCCTCGGCGCGCCGGTGCTGGTTATCGTCTCCGGCCCAGCCAACGGGCAGACGCTTGAGGATGCGCGGGCCACTGTGTCGGATGGACTTATGGAAGTGCTGCCCGATGCGGAGAAAGCCGGCGTCATTCTCGGAGTCGAGCCGCTGCATCCGATGTATGCGGCGGAACGCTCCGTGGTGGTTACGTTGAAGCAAGCCAACGATATTGTCCAACGGCTGAACAGCTCATCGGCGGGTGTTGTGATCGATGCGTTCCATGTCTGGTGGGACCCGGAAGTGATGCTTCAGATCGAGCGTGCGCGAGGAAAGATCGTTGGCTTTCATGTGTCGGACTGGCCGGTACCGCTGCCTGGAATCCTGATGGGTCGAGCCATGATGGGACACGGCGTCATTGAATTGCGGCGCCTGCGCCAGGCCGTGGACGCGACCGGCTACGATGGGCCCATCGAAGTTGAGATCTTCAATGAAGAAGTTTGGAAGTCTGCCGACACTGGTCTGCTGCAACAGACCCAGCAGCGATTCCTTGAACATGTTGGGTGAGTTGGTCTTCGTTGGATGGGGATTGAATATCCTGTGCTCTCTGTTCCATTCCTGCGAAAACTGAATAGAATGGCTCCATGCCGTTCTCCGAACCTACGGGACAAGGTATCAGCCAATTTGTTCAGATTGGAATTGCTTTCCTGCTGTCAGCATCGATTGGACTGGAACGCGAGATTCGCCACAAGAGCGCTGGGCTTCGAACTTATACCGTGGTCGGGACTGCGGCAGCTCTCTTCTTGTTGATTTCGAAGTATGGTTTCACCGATGTGTTGGTGGTCGATCGCATTGTTCTGGATCCGTCCCGAGTGGCTGCGCAAATCGTCACCGGAATCGGTTTCATTGGCGCGGGGCTGATCTTCGTCCGCGACGATCGAGTCGCTGGACTGACAACGGCTGCGACAGTCTGGCTTGTTACGGGAGTAGGCATGGCATGCGGCGCTGGCCTACCACTGCTGGCGGTCGCTGCAACCGTCGCCTACTTCATCGTGGCGCTGGTTTTTCCGTTCATTCTTAGCATTCTTCCCGGCACCCACATTCCCGCCGAACAGAACCAGAACCCGCGTCACGACTAAATAAACAGGCCTATCGAAACATTCACCGCTGCGGTGCGGCCGCGCAACTGGCGCGCGCGGAACCGCCGCACAAGCCACGCGGTGATGTGCCGCAGCCATCAAACACAATCCGGCGCAGCTGGAACAACGGGTAGCCGGCTTCCATTTCGATCAGGCGCATCCTGTTCAAATTACATCGATCGGATCCGCATGTATCGCTGTAGATCAGGCCCGACTGCGACGATGCCGATGATGACGATAACTCCGATTTCG
>JAJYBW010000323.1 GCA_021778815.1 Acidobacteriota bacterium
CCATCGACTGATACTTCAGTCCCTCGGGCTGCCGATCTTCTTCTAACATCAGCAGCGTTCAAACCTACAGGTCCATACTCAAAGTTTCAGAACATTCATAATGGCGACCACGGAGCCGGGGAATTCTGGCATATCGTGGAGACGATGCATTCGTGTTTCTACGCGATCCTCTCCCGGCTTCCCGGCCGCCATACCATGGGGTGAAAGACTGTTTCATTTCTCAATCTCCTGTCGGAGATAGAAATGGAGGGACGCGCGTTCTACACTGGGGCTTCATGCCTGGCCTCATCGATCCCGATCGTCTTTGCATCATCCTGGTATCGACGCGAAACCCCCTGAACATCGGAGCGGCCGCGCGTGCCATGTGCAACTTCGGCTTCCGCAATCTGCGTCTGGTACAGCCCTACGATCTAGCCTTTCGCGAGGCGCGCTCTGCCGTCGGCGCATCCTCCGTGTTGACCGATGCCAAGGTTTTCGCGACTGTCGCCGATGCCGTTGCGGACTGCACCCTGGTCATCGGCACCACCGCCATCGGCCATCGACAAATGCAACACGCTCTGCATATTTTGAAGGATGGCGCGTCTTCGATACTGCAAGAACTCTCCGCACCTTCAGACCATCCATCGCGCGTCGCAATCCTATTTGGCTCAGAAAAAGTCGGCTTGTCCAACGAGGATCTCAGCCATTGCCACTGGCTGCTGCATATTCCGACCGGCGACAAACAGCCCTCCATGAACCTCGGTCAGGCGGTCGCGGTCTGCCTGTATGAGCTCGCGCGCGAAGCAGCCCCACCCGTTCCCGTCACAGCCAGGCCGCGCGCTTCCGCGGAAGAAGTCGAACGACTCACGACGGTGCTGTTGGAAACGCTGCGCGCCGGCGAGTACTTTACCACCCAGTCCCTTGACTCGAAAGTAGAAAATATTCGCCGCCTGCTGCGACGCATGCAGCTCTCGCCCGACGACGCCTCCACCTGGCTCGGTATGTTCCGCCAGATCCTCTGGAAGTTGCGCGCGAAGAATTAAGTCATCCGCGACGCGTTCGTCTTATTCCGCCAGCGCATCGCCGCATAGATCGGAACACCCGCAGCCACAATCGCCAGGCCCGGCCAGGTTGTCGCCGGTCGAAACACAAACAGCACCACCACGATCACGCTGCCGCCGGTAATATACAGCAGCGGCAGCCACGGATAGCCCCATACGCGATAGGGTCGATTCGCATCCGGCCGCTTGATTCGCAAGCGAATCACCCCACCGATGGTCAGAATATAAAACAGCAGCGCGGCGGAAATCACATAGTCCAGCAAATTGCTGTACAGGTTGCCGTACTGCTGTGTGATTGGATTCCAGGTGCGCGGCAACACAAGAAAGACCGTCCAGATTCCTTGGATCGCCAATCCCCATCCCGGAACCCGGGCGCGATTCAATCTCCCCGCGCGGCGAAAGAAAAGTCCATCATGCGCCATGGCATAAAACACGCGCGCACCCGCCAGCGTCATCGCATTCACCGTGCCAAAGGTTGAAACCATGATGGCGATCGCCATCAGCGCCGCTCCCGCGTAAGGATAAATACTCTGCAGCGAGGCCGTGGCGACGCGATCGGCCGGCGCATGTTGAATCGCGCTTAGCGGCAGCGTGCAAAGATAGGCGACGTTCGCCAGCAGGTACAACACGATCACCGAAGACGTCCCAACACCCAGAGCCAGCGGCAAATTGCGCGCCGGATTCTTCACCTCCGCGGCGACAAACGTAATATCGTGCCACGAATCCGCCGCAAACAACGACCCCGATTGCGCAATGCAAATGGCCAATAACATTCCCACTCCTGTCGAAGCATCCATCCCTTTCGAAAATGGAACGGGATGGCGCACCGACCAGAAGTGATGAAAATTTTCCATCACCGCCGCGTGATGAATGCCGATCGTGCAGCCCAACGCCACCAGCGCCACCAGCGCTCCAATTTTTGCAACGGTAAAAATGTCTTGAAGGATGCGCCCATAGTTCAGGCCCAAACTATTCGCGAACGTCAGCAACACAACAATCGCAATGGCCAGCAGCTGCGTCGTCGACAGCGAAAGGAAATAATTTCCAAACACGTGCACCGGCGCAATCAGATAGCGATTGTCAGCGATCGAAGGCATCAACACGCCGGCAAACCGCGCAAACGCAATCGCAACCGCCGCAATCGTTCCCGTCTGGATCACCGTCCACAGCGTCCACCCATACAGGAATCCCATGAGCGGGGAAAATGCCTCGCGCAGATACACGTACATTCCGCCGGCCTCCGGCATCATGGCCGCCAGCTCACCGTACGTCAGTCCCGCCGTCACCGTCAGCACGCCGGTCACCACCCAGGCGACCAGCAACCATCCCGGGCTGGCAATCAGGCGAGCCATTTCCGCCGGCACAATAAAAATGCCGGAGCCCACCATGATGCCGATCACAATCATCGACGAATCGAACAGCCCCAGCCCGCGGGTGAAGTGTCGCGTCTCGGATTTCTCTTCTTCCTCGCCAGCTGGCTTCAATGTCATAGATACTCAATGTCGATAGCTCTATACTCGGGCTGCTACCCACTTTGCGGAATTGTATCGGATGGATGCATGAACCGCTTTGCAATTCGCGTCCAATTGCCCGACACTTCAGCCAGGAGGATCTTGTGCTCTTTTTAGGAATTGATGTTGGTACCGGCGGTTCTCGCGCCATTCTGATCGACGAGGCTGGAAAAGTTGTCGCCTCCCACGCCACCGAACACGTGCCCTTCCAGTCCAAATTTCCCGGCTGGGCAGAACAGGATCCGGAAGACTGGTGGCGAGCCTCTCAGGAATCCATCCGCGCCGTCCTCGACGCCTCGGCCTCGAAGCCTTCCGACATCGCCTCCGTCGGTCTCACCGGACAAATGCACGGAGCTGTCCTGCTCGACGCCGACGGACAAGTCCTTCGCCCCTCGCTCATCTGGTGCGACACGCGCAGCGGCCCCCAGTGTGACTGGCTGCACGCAAAACTCGGCCGCGAACACGTCATCGAGCTCACTTGCAATCCTGCCCTCCCCAACTTCACGTTGACGAAAATTCTCTGGGTACGCGAACATGAGCCGGAGATTTTCGCCCGCATCGCCCACATCCTGTGCCCAAAAGATTATGTCCGCTTCCGCCTCAGCGGCGTCTACGCCATGGATGTGCAGGAAGCCTCCGGCACGCTGTTGCTCGACGTCACTCACCGCCGCTGGTCCATCCCCATGGCCGAAGCCTCCGGCGTTCCCATCAAGTGGCTGCCGCAATTGTTTGAGTCCGCCGAAATCTGCGCCAAGGCCAGCAAATCTGCCGCGGCCGCCACAGGCCTCGCCGCTGGCACGCCTATCGTTGCCGGTGCGGGCGATCAAGGCGCAGGCGCAGTCGGGATGGGAATTCTCAAGCCCGGCTCCGTCAGCGCCACCATCGGCACCTCCGGCGTCGTGTTCGCCGCCACCGATGCACCCATTCGCGACCCCCTCGGCCGCCTCCACACGTTCTGTCATGCCGTCCCCGGCCGCTGGCATGTCATGGGAGTCACCCAGGCCGCAGGCCTCTCCCTACGCTGGTTTCGCGATGTCGTCAGTGCCGGCGCGCAAGGCCAGCCCGCTTCGTATGAGCAGCTGATGACCCTCGCCGCCGAAGCGCCTGCCGGCAGCGACGGAGTTTTCTGGGCGCCCTATCTCTTCGGGGAGCGCACGCCTCACCTCGATCCCGACGTCCGCGCCGCATTCGTCGGACTGACCGCCTCCCATCGCCAGCCGCACCTCACGCGCGCCGTGCTGGAAGGTGTCGCCTACAGTCTCCGCGATACCTTCACCTTGTTTGCCGAGCTTGGCATTCCCGTTCGCGGCGTTCGTCTCGGAGGCGGCGGCGCTCGCGGTCCGCTCTGGCGGCAGATCCAAGCCGACATCTACGGTCGCCCCGTTGAACTTCTCGTCGCCGAGGAAGGTGGCGCGTACGGAGCCGCATTGCTCGCCGGTGTTGGCGCGGGTGCATGGCCGGATATCGACGTCGCCTGCGAGTCCTCGTTTCGCGTCGCGGAAACCATTCAGCCCGATCCCGCCGCAGTCGAGGTCTACAACCGCGGCTATCAAACCTATCGCAAGCTCTATCCCGCGCTCGCCGGCCTGCGCGCCTGATCGAAGACCATGGCCGTCATCCTCGGACTCGATCAGGGAACCAGCAGCTCGCGCGCCGTGCTGATGTGCCCCGACGGCACACTGTCCCACATCGCCCAGCGCGAGCTACCGCAGATCTATCCCC
>JAJYBW010000324.1 GCA_021778815.1 Acidobacteriota bacterium
CATATATTTCAAACATCGTCGTCGGCGTCATCGTGGCGTTCCTCCCTGCCCTGCTGCCCATCGGCAAGCTGGCGGAGCTGGTAAACATGGGCACGCTGTTAGCGTTCGCCATCGTCTGCGCCGGTGTATGGATACTGCGGCGACGCATGCCCGATCTGCCCCGCCCATTCAAAACTCCGTGGGTGCCGCTGGTGCCAATTTGCGGCATCGTGACCGCTCTTTACCTGGTGTGGACGCTTCCTGCATTGACGAAAGAAGTCGTGCTCGCGTGGCTGCTGGTCGGCCTGCTGATTTATTTCACCTACAGCGTGAAGCACAGCAAGGTACAAAAGGCGTTGGGCACGGAGCGCAAGTAAGTCAGGCCGCGCGCCTATTTCTGTCAGTGCAGGTGGGCGGGTCGCTCCCAGCCTATGTAGAATTCCTTGCATGACTGACACCGCTTTGACGGCACCGGCCGCCGACCATGATCGCCTGAGTCTACAGCAGGGTATACGAACAGCGTTAGCTTCCGTGCTGGCGTACTGGATCGCAGGCTTGCTACATTTGCCCGGAGGCTACTGGGCCGCAATCAGCGCCATCGTCGTGATGCAATCGGAAGTTGGCGCCACTGTTCTGGCCTCGCGCGACCGCCTTGCCGGAACCGCCATGGGCGCCGTAGTGGGCTTGCTGACTTCGTGGGTCTGGCACCACTCCATCCTCATTTTTGGCCTGGCAGTTCTGGTGGTGATGATGCTATGCACTGCGCTCCATTACAAGAATGCCGGACGTCTGGGCGGAGTAACCGTCGCCATCATTGTCCTGATTCCTCATCCAGGCCCACTGTGGCACATCGCCCTGCAGCGCTTTCTGGAAGTCTCTCTTGGAATTCTGATATCGCTGTTTGTTGCAGTCGCGTGGACTCAGGTGAGCAACCAGATGCGCAGCAATCGGGCATAACGACTCAGTGGGTATCCGTCGCCTGATCTTGCTGCGGTTGTCGATCGCGGTCGGGAAGTCCCGGGTGCAGCCCGCAGGCGGCGGGTGGGGTGTTCAATCGTTCGACAAGACCGCAATAGATGAATGCTGCCGAACGCTCCTTGGCCAACGCCTACCCCTGGCGGCTACTGCACTTCGCCGATATAGACAGTGAGCGGCGGAAGTTCGAGATGATCCAAAGGAACACTTGCTGCAATGGAACTGTCTTGCAACAACGTCTTTACCTTCGTGCCAGCGATTCCAAAGGATTTCAGTTGGAAGGAGACCGTATGAGGCTGGGCTGTAAAGTTGATGGCGACGAGCACAGAGGGACCGCTGCCCCGATTCTTCCTGAGATAGGAAAGAACGTTGGGATCGGAGGTGTTCAGCATAATATTATCGCCGTAGCGCAACGCAGGATTTTCGTGGCGAATCGCAATCAGCGCCTTATACCATTGATACAGGGAGCGAGGATCCCTCGATTCCACTTCGACGTTCACCGTTTTATAGTCTGGAGCGACGGGCAGCCATGTCTTATTGGCGGTACTAAAGCCGGCATTCTTTCCGGGAGTCCATTGCATGGGCGTTCGCTCGCCATCCCGGCCCTTCTCCTTGGGCCAGCCACTTTTTC
Organism: Acidobacteriota bacterium; assembly: GCA_021778815.1. Taxonomy (GTDB): domain Bacteria; phylum Acidobacteriota; class Terriglobia; order Terriglobales; family Acidobacteriaceae; genus JAKAAZ01. The sequence goes on from JAJYBW010000324.1 coordinate 1,586, forward strand.
CCCATGGGTCCTGCACCTCGGCCTTAGTTTTTGGCGTGGTGGTGACCATACCGAGTTCCTCGCCGTAGTACATCATTGCCGTCGACCTGGTGGTGAATAGAATCGCGGCCAAAATGCGAGCGATGGCCGCATTATGCAACCCATCTCCATATCGGTCCCAACTGCGCGGACGGTCGTGGTTATCGAAGACGAAGAGAGGTTGATTTCCATCCAGCTCGGTTTCGGCCTCATTAATTTTCTGCCGGAACGCGTTGACATTGAGCTTGTCGATGAAGCCTACCTGGAGATCCATGGGCAGCTGATTTTCATCGTGGTTCTTGCCATACATCTTCAAGAGTTCCTGGATATTGGGAAGGTAGGTTTCTCCGATCAAGACTCGATTACCGGGATAACCATCGGTGACCTTGCGCAACGCACGTAAAACAACATGGATCTGCGGCAAGTTATTCGTCATTTCCTCGCCGATATTCGGATCTCCATACTCATTTTTCCCGGGAAGAACCTTTTCGTCGCGAAATTGCGGATCTTCGAATAAACATGTAACTGCATCCAGACGAAACCCAGCCACACCTCGATCCAGCCAGAAACGCACGACGTTGAACATGGCTTTTTGAACGTCGGGATTGTTCCAGTTCAAGTCCGGCTGCTGCACTTCAAACTTGTGGTAATACCATTGCTTTGTCTTTGCGTCATAGGTCCAGGCTGAGTGGCCAAAGTCACTTTGCCAATTATTTGGCGGAATACCGGGACCCTTTCCATCGCGCCAGACGTACCAGTTCCGCTTTGGATTGTGGCGGGAACTACGACTTTCTTGAAACCAGGGATGCCGATCTGAAGTATGGTTCATCACCAGATCCATGATGACGCGAATATTTCTCTTCTTCGCTTCGGCGACCAGGCGATCAAATTGCTGCATAGTTCCGTACATAGGGTCGATGGCTTCGTAGTTGGAGATATCGTAGCCAAAGTCGTGCTGCGGAGACGGATAGATAGGAGTCAACCAGATGGCATTGACTCCTATCTTTTGCAGATAATCCAGTCGGTCTGCGATGCCATTCAGGTCGCCGACACCATCTCCATTCGAGTCTTGAAAGCTACGTGGATATACCTCATAAATGATTGCGTGTTTCCACCAGGGATCGCTGTGGGATGCAGAAGTGACCGCAGTGGAATTCCCGGGCTTTGACGGCGCGGGGCGACTGCGTTTGCAGCCGGAAAATGAAGCCATGCAAAGCAGCATGGCTCCAGCCAGAAGGGGACGCACAACAGTGTACTTCATCAAACTATTCGCCTTTGGGCTCCGAAGCTGTATCGGTTGCATTGCCGGTCGCCAGATGGCCGCGCAGCACAACGATGGAAGCGGCAGGAATTTCATATTCCGTAGATCTATCGCCTTGCAGCGTACCTTCTTGAATTGGCCCATCCGGGTCCGCATAGCCATCGGTATATAACAAAGGAATTTTATCCAGAGTTTGCGGAATGTGAGATGTATCGGCATGCCTGAAGGCAGGGTGCCACTTATACTGCTCACTCCCAAAGGTGGCGACATCCACATCTCCAGAGAAATAGCTGACAGTCTTGCTTTGTGAGTTATCGAAAGCAACACGGACCTTATGCGCTTGTTCCTGGTCGCGATTCACCAACATGACAGACCATTCATGATCCGGACGCAACACAGAGTATGCCGTAACCATCGTGTGGTGCGCACCGTCGTCATAGGTCCCGGTCGCTGGATAGATCGTGTGTTCGCCCCCATCGTGCTGTAGCCACTCAAAATTGATCATGCGACTGGCGAAGTACTGCGACAGAGGCTGCTGAATTTGATAATCCGCATTCACCGTAAACATTCCAAATGTTCCCGGGGAATTATTGCAGCCGTTCTCCATTTGCAACGGCAGATAGTGGAAGTAGTAGAGACCTTTTCCGCCGGCATTCAAGAAAGAGCCAACATAGTCCGCTAACCAAATACCGCCGAAGATGTCCATGTAGTTTTCGGATGCAGCCGAGGACAGGTTCGACTCCGTGATCAGCATGGGAACATTCGCTGGAAGCCCATCGTTGCGCCACGTCTGCATAATATTGGCGACCAACTGCGGTTCGTCATAGAGGCTGCTCCATGCCATTTCGCAAGGGCCCAGAGGGTAATGCTCGAAGGAAAAGAATGCCAGATCCTGTAGGTGTCCGTGTTGCCGCAGATAATCTAGAAATCGTCCGAGCCACGAAGCCTTTCCATCTGCGTTGGGCCAGTAAAGAATGTCGCGATTGACACCTTCAAAAGAAGGACCCCCAAGTTTTATGTTGGGGTCGACGCGGTGAATCGCAATCGCGAATTGAATGTACAAAGCCGCAACATCTTCCGGCGCAATGTACTGTCCATCGGCCTCCTCCCCCATCTCTACATAGGAGATCGGATAATGTCGCGCCTCCAGATATTTGATTTCCGCAGCCGCATTGTCCGGATTGTCATAGATCAGCGCGATAGGAATAATGGCCGGCAGTCCCTGGGTAACGCCGCTGGTGTAGAACAAATCGAATCCCATCTGAGATTCTTTGGTTGTCAAAAGGTCCTTTGCCGTGTGCCACGAATCTACGGATGAGGCCTCGGTGACCGTCTGTTCTTGATCCGCCGTGTGGCGAACCACGTCGTGAAACTTTCCATCCGCGCTCGTGGTT
>JAJYBW010000325.1 GCA_021778815.1 Acidobacteriota bacterium
TTTAAGCGCCGCGCTCAATTCGCTTTCATCCACAACGGTTGTCGACTTTTACATGAAGCTTCGGCCCACTGCCGCGGCCCGAGAGCGGTCCAGCGTTTCGCATATTTCCACCCTCTTTTGGGCGGTAACATTGTGCGGACTTGCTTTTGTAGCGCGCGGAAGTCAACACGTGGTGGAAGTGGGGCTTTCGATTGCGTCAGTCGCCTACGGGTCTCTGCTGGGAGTTTTCCTGTTAGGCACACTAACCCGCCGCGCGAATGAAGCGGGCTCCATTGTCGGTATGATCGTCGGTTTAGGAGTGAATATTGTTCTTTGGCGTCAGCCCGTGCCCATCGCTTTCAGCTTCGCGGGATTTCACGGAGTGTTGCCCAGGATCGCGTGGACCTGGTATGTGGTGATCGGAACAGCGATCACGTTCTGCGTTGGATATTTATTCAGCCTTCTACTGTCGCGAACTCGCTGGGGACAACGCCGATCTGCCGAGCAGGAATTCTCGACATAGATAGATTCGGACACACATCTTTGACGCTCGAAACTACTCAGGCGGTTTTGCAAGCCGATCGTTGAGGAATTGCTGGAAAATTGCAAACCGCTCGGCGCGGGGCACACGCTCGGCTCCAATCCGTTGACCTAACTCCTGGCTCAAATCCGTGTTTGGCTGATACGCCGGCCACATTGGCAACGCAGAGTTGTTGGGATTGCCTGTTTTCGCAAACTCCACCCAATATCCGATGATGGCGCTTGAAAGCGTCTGGTCGTAGGGCCGGTGGATCCAGGTAGTCCAATACTTTTTGCTGAGGAACATGCTTTCTTCACTGTGGAAGGCTCCGAGCGAAGCAAACTCTCCCGCTCCGACATAGGTGAAGTGATAGAGGTAGGCAGGCTGGTGAATTCGAGCCATTTCGATCGCGAGCAGGCGCGCGCCAAAGCCAAAGTCGAAATCCGTATCCATGGTCCGGAAGACGCCGGGGACATCCATTTCCGAGTGCACTGGATATTGCGCAAACACCTTGTCCGCCATCGGGCCGAACTCTCGACGAAGCCATTGTCGATATTCGTCAACCGTCCTGGGTCGATTGGATTTGCCGCCCACAATTGGGCTGGCAAAGATCGAAACTTCATCATCGTTGCTGCCGACAATCACTGGAATTTTTGCCTGCTTTCCGTTTGCGAACGCAGTGGCAGGCTGCTCCGGAAAAAACCAGCCATCGACAACCGGCTCCAAATCGACCCGGTCATCTTTTGCGGCAGTCAGCAGAAGCTTCTCCGCAGGCAATGCGCGCAGGGCCGCCAGAGATTCCGGGAGGGTTTGGATGCCGAAATCCTTCGCGAGCAGTTCTCCATTCGACTCCGCCTGCCGAGTCACTGGGTACACCGAATCGACGCACACGCCACTTTGCATGATGGCTCGTTGAAATAAGCCGGCGGCAACGGGAGACGCCATCAGGTTGCAAATATCCAGAGCACCGGAGGACGCGCCGAACACGGTGACGTTGTTAGGATCGCCACCGAATCGGCTGATATTTCGCTTCACCCATCGCAGCGCTTCCACTTGATCCAGGTGACCGTAGTTCCCGGAAACATGATGGGGCGACTCTGCAGCCAGCGCGGGATAAACGAAAAATCCAAAAACTCCCAGACGATAATTCAGACTGACGACAACCACACCTTCCCGAGCGAGAGTAGAACCTAATGGCGGCCATTCCGCGGAGCCTTCGACATTCCCGCCGCCGTGGATCCAGACCATGACCGGCAGCTTCTCAGTTCCGCGCAAGTTCGGAGTCCACACGTTCAGGTAAAGACAGGCTTCATCGGTCGCCATCTTTTGAATGCCCAACATCTCCGGCAGCCAAGGACTGGGAGTTTGCGGACATGCAGGACCATACTTAGTCGCCTCACGAATACCAGACCATGTCGGCGGCGGTTGCGGTGCCTTCCAGCGTAGGTTGCCGACCGGTTGCGCAGCAGAGGGAATACCGAGAAACGCTGCCACGTTGGGCGCGACGGGGGACCACACACCCAACAGCGTGCCGGCGTCAATGTTTACTTGCGGAGCAGCAGTTTGCGCTTGCAGGCGATGAGATCCTCCCCAGAGGGAGGCAGCAAATACGAGAAGGGTCCCAGCGAGCCCGGTCGATCGCAGTGTGTGGAAGTGGGAATTCACGAGTCTCCAATCAGTCTGTCGACTGCAACAATCTTAAAAATATACTGGATCAATCGAGGCGCGCATGATTGGGAAGCGTCTCTGGCGAAGATGTTGGTCGGACTCGGCAATCAGGTGCTACTCTGGTTTTTCTCAGTGGATGACCTGGTACACCTTCAAATGAAATCGTCTGCCGCAATCTCAGACGACAAATGGATTGCGGTAGCAGTCCAGAAACCCATGGAAACGATGAAAAAACTTGCTTCGCGCGTTCGGCGCTCTTGTGTTGTGCTTCCGGTATTTCTGTTGGCCTGTTTTGTGGCGGGGGCGCAGGGCTTGCGCTTTGTGGTTGCCGTCCCGGTCGCCAACATGTTTTCGAAACCTTCCGCGGATGTCGACGTGGTTTCACAGGCCATTTTTTCGACGAACGTCGATGAAGTTGCGGAACAATCCGGCTGGATAAAAATTCGAACGCCGCAGGACGGATACTTGGGCTGGGTTTCTCGCGCAGACCTGGTGGAACTGCACGGGAACACGGGATATGCAACGAGCGGCGAGATCGCCGAGGTGGAGCAGCTACGCTCGCATCTCTATCCCGAACCCGACGTGACAACGCATGCACCCTTGATGACACTGCCTTTCGAAGCGCGTCTCCAAGTCGTCCAGGAAAAGCCGGGTGGGCGCTGGTTGAAAGTCGATCTTCCCGACCAACGGGTGGCATGGGTGCAGCAGGGCGACGTTGCCTTGAGCATGAACGGCGGTCGGGATCTCGCACCGCACATGACGATTCCGCAGATGGTCGAGTTCAGCCGCCGTTTTCTGGGCCTGCCATATACCTGGGGCGGCAGCTCCAGCTTTGGCTATGACTGTTCCGGCTTTGTGCAGATGCTGATGCGCCAGCGTGGCTACCTTATCCCGCGCGACGCCGATGTCCAGGCGGCGTGGAGTGGGTTTGAGCCGGTCACGGTTTCCAAGCTTCGGGCCGGCGACGTGCTCTTCTTCGGCAGTGGCGGCAAAATCACACACACCGGAATGTTCATCGGCCACGGAAAATTTATTCACGCAACCACGCACGATCATCCAGTAATCCAGATCAGCCCGCTGAATGCATATTGGAAGAAGCTGTTGGTTGTCGAACGGAGAGTCAAACCATGAATCGTCGTACTTTATTGAAGACCGTTGGCGCAGCAGCGGCGCTCGGATGCCTGTCCAGGGAGACAATGGCATTCGCTGCAGACGCGAAATCCAGCGGCAATGCGTCATCCGTGAAAACTGACATCTTTCGCCTTAAACTGCGACATACCTGGACGACCACCATGTCCTCCAGCACCTATCGCGATGTTCTCTATGTCCATTACAACCACGATGGCATCACCGGAGTGGGCGAAGGCGCACCGATTGTGCGCTACAAAGAGGATGCGAAGAGCGCGCAGGCTGCGGTGAATTCCGTGCTGCCGCTACTGAATTCCTCCGACCCGACGCAATTTGAAAAGGTCATCTCCGAAGTGTTTGCCCGCGTTCCCGGAGAGTGGGCAGGGAAGGCTGCCATCGACATAGCCTTGATGGACTGGATGGGGAAAAAACTCGGCATCCCGCTGTATGAATATTTTGGGCTGGATCCGAACGATGCGCCGGTGACGGATTTTTCCATCGGGATCGATACTCCTGCGATTACGCGCGAAAAGGTGAAGGAAGCGGCGGCATTTCCGATTCTCAAAATCAAAGTGGGCCTGGACACGGACGAGCAGACGATCGCGGCGGTGCGCAGTGTGACCGACAAACCTCTGCGCGTGGATGCGAATGAAGGTTGGACGGACCGCGAAGTGGCCGCGCGCAAGATTGACTGGCTCGCTAAGCAAAACGTTCAATTCGTGGAGCAGCCGATGCCTGCTGATCGAATTGATGATCTGCGATGGCTGCACCAGCGCGCCAGTCTGCCGCTGATGGGCGACGAATCCTGCCGGCACCCAGCCGATATTCCAAAGCTGGTGGGCGTATTCGATGCATTGAATTTCAAGCTGGATAAAACGGGTGGCATGACGCAGACCTACATGATGATTCAAATGGCGCGCTCGCTGGGATTCAAAACCATGCTGGGATGCATGGTGTCCA
>JAJYBW010000326.1 GCA_021778815.1 Acidobacteriota bacterium
CGCCCAGCAGTAGGCGATTTTAGCTAACTTGTGTATCGATGGCGTCGCGCTCCGCATAAATGGCCGCTGTCGGCTGCAGGTTCTCATCGAACGGCAGCGGCCGCATTCATCCTGGCCATCTCGCGCACAAAATTTCACAGCTCTTTTCTTTGAGGCGCCATATCCGCCTTCCGGAGTGCTGCGATACCAGGGCTGCACCGGCAGTGAGTCCTGCAGCTCGAAGAAATTCAAGCCCGCTTTGCATGGCATCACCTCGCGTTCGGCTTCAAGCGGATTGCAAGGCTGCGCTTTTGCGCTGCGTTGTCGTTTGCAGCTACCTTAAGAGAGGCATTTCGACCGTACAGGCCGATCCGCGGCGGAGGCATCGCACGAACCATGGCAATGGCGAGCGCAGAAAGCACGAAGCAGCTTGTGGTCGAATCAGCGCCGGGCAGCAAAACCGCGTTGCCTATGGTGATTACGCTCTTCTTCCTCTGGGGCTTCATCACCTGCCTCAACGACATCCTCATCCCCCACCTGAAGCACCTCTTCACCCTGAATTATGCCGAGGTCATGCTGGTGCAGACCTTCTTCTTCACCGGCTACTTCGTCTTCGCGCTTCCCTCCGGTAAGGTGATTGACTGGATCGGCTACAAGTGGACGATGGTGGCGGGCCTGTTGGTCATGGCGGTCGGCGCGCTCTGCTTTCTTCCGGCCGCGATGGTCCCATCGTTCCCGCTGTTTCTTGTTGCGCTGGGAATTGTGGCAGCAGGAATGACGCTGCTCCAGGTCGCCGCCAATCCCTATGTCCTGGTTCTGGGTCCTCCGCAAACATCTTCCAGCCGCTTGAATCTTGCCCAGGCGTTCAACTCGCTCGGAACCACCGTCGCGCCCTACGTCGGCAGCCTGTTCATTCTCGCCACCGTTCCTCTTGCTACGTCCCAGTTGACGCTTCTGTCACCCGCAGCGCTGCACGCCTACCGCGTCGCTGAAGCTTCGGTCGTCAAGCTCCCCTACACCTTGATCGCCATCATTCTGGTCTCATTCGCAATCGCGCTGGCGCTCTACAAATTGCCGGCGATTCGCACCCACCAGTCGAATGACGGCGCGGCAGCGACACCACTCCCCAGCATCTGGACACACCGCCACCTGGTCCTCGGAGTGATCGCGATTTTTGTCTACGTCGGTGCGGAAGTCTCGATCGGAAGTTTTCTCATCAACTATCTCAACCAGCCGGATATCGGCAACATGCCGCAAAAGACCGCCGCCTTATATGTCGCGTTTTATTGGGGAGGTGCGATGATTGGCCGCTTCTGCGGCGCTGGCATCACGCAGAAACTTCGCGCCGGCCCGGTCCTGGGAGTGGCCGCCATCGTCGCCTGCTGCCTGGTGATTACTTCCATGTTGAGCTTCGGCCACGTCGCCATGTGGAGCATCATTCTGGTCGGCCTCTTCAACTCCATCATGTGGCCAAACATTTTTGCCCTGGGTCTGGCCGAGCTCGGCCCGCTGACCAACCTTGGATCGAGCCTTCTGGTCATGGGAATCCTGGGCGCAGCGCTCATCCCACTGCTGCAGGGCTTTGTTGCCGATCACATCGGCATCCACCACGCATTCTTTCTCCCCGCGCTGTGCTACGTCTACATTTGCTTCTACGGCTTCAACGGCTCCATCGTTCGCCATCCTCCGATCGCGGCCTAAGCTTGTCATTTGTAAATTTGTGATTCTCCCCGCAAGATAAAAAAGATATGACAAACGGACCGCGCTAATCTGAGGATGCGATCCGCAAAATCATCGAAACCATCCCGCCTCGATGCTGCTGTTGAGATTCGCAATTCCATCACTAAACGCATGGATAGCCCTTTGAACAACGACAAGCAGACCGCGTCGACGCTCCCAGTAGAGCGAGCCATCACCGACGTTCTTTCGAGAAACGAGACTGCACTCGTGGATGCTTGGTTCCGGGTGCTGTTCGAGCCGTCGCGTCTGGCCCAGTATCAGATCGCCGGAGTGCAGCAAGAGGGGAACGATTCTCTCAAGAAACCCTACCTCACGCCGCTCGTCCGCCTGCTCGCCCGCTACTTTGCCACCGGAGATCGCCGCATGCGCAGCGTCTATCGGGACGAATTGCTTCGCTACTCCCTGCACCGCGCCGCGCCGCAGGTTCGCGTTCGCTATTTCCAGGAAATATTGCCGGGCCTGGAGGATGCGGTGCTCGCATACCTTCCCTCCCAGCGGGAACACGCTGCGGCATGGCTACGTGGAGTCCATGCGCCGCTACTGACGCCGCCGCCCGGGAAACCACTCACGCTTCTTACGTTCGGCGATTGCCTCATGACAGAGATGCGCGTTTTTCTCCCCGAAAAGTGCGCCGAGTCGGGAGTTCCGCTCGACATCCGCGCCTTTTACTTCAGCTCGCGCATGGGCACCGGCATTTCCACCGACAATGTGATCGATGCCATCCAGAAAAACGATGCCGACATCGCCGCCTTCAGCTTCCTCTCCTATGAAGGATTGCCCATGTATCCCGCGCTGCTGCGCGATGCGGAGCGCCTCGGCGAGACCGAAATCAATGAACAGGTTGTGCAGTTGATAGCGCAGATTCGGCAATTCGTGAACACCGTGCGCGAACACACGGAGATTCCCTTCCTGATCCACAATGTCTCCGGCCTCCCTCTCACCCGCTATCGCAAACGCTTGCCCTTCGCAAGCCCCATCTCTCCGGCGCGCAAACGTCTCATCGCACGGCTCAACACAGCGATTGAGGAACTGGTAGCGAACACCGCGAACTGCCTGCTCATCGACGAATACGCGGTCGCGCAACAGCAAGGACTCCGTCGTAGCTCTCGCAGCGTGGTGCCTCATAGCATCGCCAGCGACGCCTTTTTTCACACTCAAAACTTCGGCGAGTTTCTCGTCGATCAGTACATCGAAAAACTGCTTGCCTATAACCTGCTGCGGAAAACCAAGGTGCTGCTGCTCGACTTCGATCACACCCTGTGGCGTGGAGTCATGGCCGAAGGCGAGGTCGAGCACCATCTTGATCGCCAGAAACTGCTGAAGCGCCTGCAGCAAAGCGGCATCGTTCTGGTGGCTGTCAGTAAAAACGATCCAGGCAGCATCCGCTGGGAAGAAATGCATTTGCAGCCAGACGACTTCGCGTTGCTGCACATCAACTGGGATTTGAAAGCAGCGTCCATTGAAAAAACGGCGCAGCTTCTGGATCTCGGACTCGACTCCTTCGTCTTTATCGACGACAACCCTGTGGAGCGCGACCTGGTCTCACAACAATTACCGAAAGTGCGTGCGCTCGACGCACTCGACTCATTCACCTGGCGCGCGCTGGAAATGATGTTGGCTTTCCCCAGCACCCGCCAGACGGAGGAATCGCTGGCGCGTACCGCCATGTATCGCGAGCAGGCACAGCGCCGCGAATCAATCGCCAAGCCTATGGATTACGCGGCCATGATGGCCAGCCTGAGCCTGAAAGTACGATTCGGACAAGCAAAAGCTGCGGATCTGGATCGTGTCAGCGAACTGGTCCAGCGCACCAACCAATTCAACACCACCACCATTCGCTATTCCCGGACCCAGTTGCAGCAGTTTTTGCAGAGTTCAACGCATCACGTGTATGCCGCCGACCTGGAAGATCGCTTCGGCCATCTCGGTCTGGTAGTCGTCGCCATCGTTCGACGCGAGGGCGATCGCGCCATCTTCGACTCCTTCATCATGAGCTGCCGCGCCATGGGATTTGAACTCGAACGCCTCGTGCTACGCCTGGTCATGGATGCCGAGTCAGACGCGAATTGCTTTGTCGGTCGGTTCGTGCCCACAGACCGCAACACGCCAGCCGCGGAATTGTTTGCCACCAATGGTTTCTCTCAGTCCTCATCGGACGAGTGGCTGCTGGATAGCAGCACCCCGCGCCCCGAACTCCCCCCATGGTTTAAAGTCACCACCCGCTGACAAAAACCTGCCCGAAGTAGCTGTTGCAGCATCAAGCTTGCCCGAGACTTCGTATATACTGTTATGTGTATACTTTCGAGCGGGGAGCATATGGCCAAAGCACGCGTTTTTCAGTCTGGAAACAGTCAGGCGGTACGTCTGCCCAAGCAGTTTCGCGTCAGCAGTAAGGAAGTCGAAATCTTCCAGCGCGGAAATGAGATCGTTCTGCGCGAAAAGGTTCGGCCCATGGTGCTGGCGTTTGATCTGCTTGCGGATTTGCCGGAGGACTTCATGGCCGATG
>JAJYBW010000327.1 GCA_021778815.1 Acidobacteriota bacterium
CTCTTTCCCATCGCCGCGTCCTCTGCGCGTGCGGTGATGGTCCATACGGAGAGTGAATTCGAATCGTCCTCTCCGTTGCCCCCGGTTGGCGTCAAAGTTAGTCCTGATCCTGCCTGAGCCGCCTGCTGCGAAAAATACACAGGAATTGAAATGCCAGCCGCACGAAGCATTGGCAACAAACGTTGCGCCACATCGGCTCGTGTCCATAGAACAATTGCCTGCGGGGAACCCGCTTGAATTTGCCTCACAACAGAAGAGAAGTCAGCCCGCAGCGGATCGAGAGCCATTTCCTCCGGCACCGCCGCGTTGAGCGAACGGGCCGCCTGCCGCATCGCCGCAACTCCGCCCCTCCCGTCGTGACCGTCCGAGAAGATCACCATCACCTGTTTCAGTCCACGTCCACGATAGATGTTCTGTGCGATGCTTTGGGCCTGCTGCAAATCGCTGGGGCCCACTCGAAAGATCCATGGAATGTCAATCTGGGTGGTCGTTGCGTCGTTCGACAACGTCAGGATAGGAACGCCGATTCGATTGCCTACCTGCTCGCTTACGTGGGTGTCCGTGCCGTCGCTGGAGGTAATCAGCGCCACGACATCCTGCTGCAGAACCAGTTGCAGGATGACGTCCGAAACATGGCCCCACGCCGGGCCGCTCTCATCTCCGATCGCCAGTTTAATGTGGCGTCCGCCAGGTAATGGGCGCTGCGTAGAATCTTTTAAAGCCATTCTTGCGGCTGCAACCAGCGCTTCGCCTTCAGCCATTCCTGGCCGATGCATCGGAGCCAGCAGTCCGATGTAGACCGTCGAACCCGTCTCATCCCAAGTGGACCCTCGCGCCGGGCCGGCATAATTCTCTCCATCGGTGGCGATGGAATCGTACGGGGCGGCCTTGGCTTTACTCTGCGCCGCAGCCTGTAGCGTCGCGACCGGCATCAGCAAAAAAGCAAGCATCGTCGTTGCGATCAACGAGCTTGCGACGCGGTCTTGACTCCGTTTCCCCATAGAATGTCGCACCCGATTACCGCAAGAACGGCGCGGGTTTTCCTTTCCAGTCGGTCCGTTGTTCCGGCCAATACACAAACTTGCCATCGTGGACTCGATCAAATGTGACGGGCGCAATGTTGTTCAATGTGTAATCGAAAAATGCCTTTCCACTCACGCCGGTGTAGCTCTTCATCTCATACTGCCGCAGCGCGTCCATGATCTTTCCGCGATTCGGTCCAGCCGTTTGAATCGCCGCGATCAGCATATTCATGCCGTCATACGCATAGGCTGCGTACGCATCCGGTTCGGTGTGAAAGCGAGTGAGAAAGCGTTGACGAAACTGCTGCCATGCGGGATCAGTGCGCGTTGGATCGATGGCGCTAATGCTCACCAGGCCTTCCGCCGCCGGCCCCGCAATGGTTACCACTTCCCGATAGCATGCGCGGCTGGAAGCAAAAACGGGTTGCTGCATCCCCATGGCGCGCATCTGTTTCAAGATCAGACCCGCCTGCGGCGCATTCCCCCAGACCACCAGCCCATCGATTCCAGAGCTTTTCAAGGTTTCCAGTTGCTCAGAAAAATCCGTGGCGTCCGGCGCGAACCAGACTTCCACGATGGGTTGATGGCCGATGCGACGCGCGGTCTCAAAAAAGACATCCTTCCCAGCTCGACCGTAGCGGTTGTTCACCTGCAGAATGCCCACGCGCTTCAGGTGCTGCTGGTTGAAGATGTAGTCCGCCAGCGCATAGCCTTGCTGCCGATCGTCGGGAAAATTATGCAGCAGCCATGGGATACGCGTTTGCGTCACGGTTGGATCATTCGTCGCCGTATCGACGATGGGAAGCTCCAGCTTCAGTGTGGCGCGCAATTCAATGTGGGTCGATGCAGAGTCGACCGAGCCCAGCATGGCCACGTCGTGATCCTTGTACACCATGTCGACAATGGCCATCGACGATGCGCCCCACAGCGGCAGATCGTCATGCACATTCAGCGTGAACGGCTTCCCTTCATATCCGCCGCGCGCGTTGGCCTCGTCCACGGCCATTTGCGATCCGTGCAGCATGGCGATTCCATAAGGCGAGTCCACGTTGTCTGCATCCAGCGGCCCCAGGAACCCAATATTCACCGTCTTCAGCGCGGTCAATTCGGCGTCGGTCCGTTCGCGCGCGGCACCTTTATAGTCCAGCGTGGATTCATCGACGAACCATTCCTTATAAGGCTTGCGGTATCGCCCGAACGGCACCGCGGCCGGAGGCATGTTCGCGTAGGGAAGTGTTGCCGGTGTTTTTTCCGTAGTGTTCGAGGTCGGAGTCGACTGCGACCAGGCATGCGTCGGCAGCAGGCCAGCCAACGCCATCACAAGAACTGCCGCAAACTTTCCCATCGTCGCCACCTCAATCTTCCTTCCTCTTGGTGCCCGCGCAACTGTTTTGGACGCGCTGGCCGTCCAGCCCTCAAGCATTAGCGGATTCTCGTCAGGTCGCCCGCGTGTGTCCCGGCGACGTCAGCGTTCGAATCATCTTCCCGATTCCGTGCAAAGGCCACAATCCTGCGCAGCGTCGCCGGAGAGATCGCCTGGTCCGCATCGCACAGTGGCCGCGGAACTCCCGCCTCAACGCCATAGTTGGAGACTTCGATGATGAGCCCATCGCTGCCAAACTCGATCGCAGCGCGACTCGCCGACTCCACCGCGCTGGCCACTCCCGTAGCGTGACTTGGATCCACAATCATCGGGAGAAATGTTTCCTCATGCGCTGCCTGGATCACGTTCAGGTCGAGAAGATATCGACAGTATTCGCTGGCCGCATGCGTCTTGATCCCGCGCTCGCACAGAACAATCTTCAGGTTTCCCTCGTTCGCAATGTATTCCGCGGCGCCCAGCCATTCACACAGGCTGGCCGCCATGCCGCGCTTCAGCAGCACTGGCTTTCCCGAACGGGCCGCCTCCACCAGCAGGGGATAATTCTGCATGTTGCGCGAACCGATCTGCAGCATGTCCGCATACTCCGCCACCAGCGCAACCAGTCGCACGTCCATCACTTCTGTGACCAACGGCAGCCCGGTTTCATCGCTGGCTGCGCGCAGAATCTTCAATCCATCCAGTCCCAGCCCTTGAAAATCGTGGGGCGATGTTCTCGGCTTGTACGCCCCTCCGCGCAACATGTCCGCGCCGGCAGCCCGTACGCTGCGCGCCAGCTCCATCGTCTGCTGTTCGCTTTCCACCGCGCAGGGGCCGGCGATCACCACCGGAACTCCGGCGCCAAACCTCACTCCGGCGACTTCGACTTCAATCTGGCGCTCACCTTCGAACTCAGGATGGTTTCTGCGGCTGAGGATCGGACAAATCCGCGCCAGATCCTCTAGGCTTACTTGCCCGGCAATTTTTCTTCGCATCATTTTTCTCCACCTCCAGTGGGCGCCGGCTTCTCGTGCTGTATCCGCAGCGACTGTTTTGCAGTCTGTCGCATGCCGTGACTCAGCCCATTCGCCGTGGCGACCCAAACATCGTCCCCTTGAAAGTCGAGATTCAGGATGTAGTTATGCGCCAGCGTTGTCGCGGATTCCATTCGTTGCTTGCTGCCGTCCGCACGTGTCAGCAGAATTTCTCCGCGCCCGCTTTTCGCGTCCGGCCGGTAGGTCACCCAGGTGTTGGTCTTCGTGTTGAGTACGCTGAGCCCCTTCTGCGTGCACGCCCATACCTCATCGCCGCGTGACTTGACGGCGTTGATGAAATTTGAAGGCAGTCCGCTATCCTTCTTCAGATAGTTGTGCCAGTTTCTGCCGTCATAGCTGCTCAGGCCAAAATAGGTGGAGGCCCAGAACGTCTTTGTGTCCGGGTTCCATGAAACGCTGCTGACAATGTTGTGAATCAATCCCTGGTTGCGATAGAGAACCAGCTCCATCTGCCCGTCGGGATCGGTGTACGGCTTCCAATAATGGTTTGCCAGGTCGTAGGCGAGCACACCGCCGCCCCACACCGCGAAATACACTTTCTCCGCCCCGACAGAAATCCCATAGGTCCACGGTTCTTCAAAGGGAGCGTTCGATTCGTTGAAGATTTCCCACGTCCCCGTATACGTATCCAGTCGGTTCACGCCTGCGGTAGTCGCGACCCAAACATACTGGCCCTGCATGGCCACCCCGTAGACCAGGTCGTTCGCCAGACCGCTGCTCAGGTTGGTGTAGTTCGTGAACTGCCCGCCGGAGTAGCGACTCAACCCGCCGAACGTCCCG